>CAYZWQ010000065.1:0-13750 GCA_964481355.1 uncultured Chitinophagales bacterium | reverse complement strand
ATCCCTCACAGCTCCTTCGCTTCGCTCAGGACTTTGGTTCGGGACCTTCGGCTCGATGTGTCAGCTCAGGATGACACGGAGAGATATTTTAGTCAGTTCCCCCCTCTCCCGCCAACCCCAAGGCGTTGCCGTGGGTCGGGAGTGAGAGGGGCAAGGGGTGAGGGAGGTTGTCAAACTTTCAGTGTCACAATTTTATAAGGAGCCAATTCCAACTCAACCGCGCTGAGTCCGGCACCTAATGGCTTGAGGTCTTGCTCTTCGAGGTTGCATTCAAACACCTTTCCGGCTTTCGCCCAGCTCACTGTGGTGACTTGAGGCTTATCGGATGGGTTATAGACGCGAACAATGACGCCTTTGCCGTCTTCAGACGGTTTCAAGGCACTCAAAACGATGGCAGGATTGCCGATTTCGAGTTGGCTCGGCAGATCGGATGCTTCCATCTTGCGTCGTGTCGAACGGATCGGCAGCAGCATCTTTTCGGTGGCATGGTTAATCTCCGCAATATCGTCCGACCACGCGTTCGACCGTGGCAGGAACCCGTACTCAAAGGTGTGCGTGCCGAGGCACTGTGCATCGGGGGTGGAGTTCTTCCAACCGCCGCGCCCGCCGGGACGCATCACGATCTCGCCTCTGCCAAGCTCGCCCACACAACGGAGCAACGTCAACAGAAGCGTTCCGTTGCTGTTGTGACGCAGTTCATACTCGGGCATCCCCTTCGTGATGAGCGTCGCTGCCTTGTTGCCGTGCTCCACGCAGACAAACCGCTGCATGGGCGCCACAGAAGTTGGCACTTCGATCTTGAAGTCATCCACATTCCAGGATTGCTGTTCACGCTTAATGACGCCGAATTGCACGTCGGCCCAATGGGTGTTGGTTTCGGCTCCGGTGTGGAATACGACCCGGAATCGATGGTCTTTGGCCGTATTGTCGACCGTCGTCTCGAAACGGACGAGCTTCTCCCCTTTGGTCACCCAAGCGGTGGTCGTGAAATGAACGGTCTGCGTTTCTGTGAGGCGGTAGTGTTCGTCTTCGGTCACCCCTGCCGGCAGATCCCACGATCCGATCACGCGCAGACCTTGACGCAGGCCGCCGTTGACGACTTCGAGACGCACATTGGCCGAAGTGCGCGAATCGTAAATGCGGTCGCCCTTCATTGGCGGCGACCAATTGTACTCGTCGCCGGCGTCGCCGTTGTCCTCGAAGTGGCCCATCGGACCATACACCTGTCCGGTCTCGTGGTCAGTGAGGGTGAAGCTGCCGTCCGCGTTTGCCTCGAGGGTGATCAGTCCGTTGGTGATCCGGTGGCCTGCCGGCTGTTCGAGAGCCGTGGCTGGCGACCCAAATGTGTCGGTGCGCACCACCTTGAGCGCCTTCATGCCCAGCGCCGGAACATCGCCCGTCTCGAACCGCAGGGTGAAACGTTCTACTAAAGATTGTGCTGGGTAATCGAACCGGTTGTACGAAATGCCAAAATCAACCTTGCGGTCGAGGATCTCGAACGGGATGCTCTTGCCGTCGGAATCTTCGATGCGGAATCCGGCAACCGGCGGCAAGGCCGGGTCGACGACCACGTCCGGATTCAAGCCCACCACGATCTGCTGGCTGAAGAACTCGACGTCGGTCTCAACGACCTCATTGCGCACGTAGGGCGACGGATTGAACAGCGTCAGGCTCACATCATCGCCACGATCGCCCTCCTTATCGGGCACGATCTGCATCATGGCAAAGCGTTCGACCCCCAGGCCGAGCTCCTGCAGCTTCTCGAAGCGGGTCTCCATTTCGCGGTGCACCGGATCGATCGAGCATCCGCAGATGGAGTCGTGGGGATGGTTCTGCATCAGGTAGGTCCACCCTTGGCGGATCAGGTGCTTCTGCGAGCGTCCCCCCTGCATCAACGTGATGGCATCGAGAGGTTCGAGCACGCGCTCCAGCAGCAGTTGGCCGGCCGTGTTCGCCTGCTTGAGGTACATCCGGCTCGAATAGACGCCGCCGGTAACGTTGAAGGCCCAGCGGTATCCGAAACGCATTTCGCCGTGTACTTCGGGCAGCTGCCTGCCGGCAACTCCCTTCTTCATGGCCTCCATGAAGGCGGTGATCGAGCTGTGGACCAGCTTCTTCTCGCCCTTGTACTTCTCGTTCAGATGGGCAAGGACGAGCGGGAGGTCCTTGTACGGCCAGTGGTGGTCGCCTCCACAGAGCATGAGACGCTCGTCGGACTGTGCCCGGAAGTCGACCCTCGAAGCGAAATCCTCGAAGCGTTCCTCGGCAGCGCGCATGTCGGTCGAATTGAAGTACGCGGCGCTGTATCCCACATCCGAGAGGTGCTCCATGAGGACGTCGGATCCGTCGGGCGAGATCCATTTGTACTCCGACGGCTCCTGACCAGGCTCACCGCCGAAGCCCCGCCATACGATGGCGCTGTCGATGCCGAATCCACGAAGGATCTGCGGCATCTGGGCGATGTGCCCGAACGAGTCGGGGATGTATCCGACGTCCATGCTGGCGCCAAATTCGTGAGCCGTCTCGCGTCCACGCATCAGATTGCGTATCGTGGCCTCGCCGCTCACCAGGTGCTCATCGGGCAGGATGTACCACGGTCCGATGTAGAGGCGTCCGTCGCGCACGTGCTTCTCGATGAGGGCGCGTCGGTCGGGACGGATCTCAAGATAGTCGTCGAGCACGGAAGTCTGCCCGTCGAGGGTGAAGGATTTGTAGTCTGGATTCGTTTCGAGGATGTAGAGCAGATCGTCCATCAAGTGTGTGAGCAACACTCGGAAGTGATCGAAGCTCAGGTACCACTCGCGATCCCAGTGGGTATGGGGAATGACGTGATAGGTAGGCATTGAAAAGCGTTTTTCAGGGGAACATGAATAGGGGTAATATAGGAAGTAGCCGTCAAGTTTGCCGAACGTAAAGATTTTGTATTTTGCTTTTCCTCGCATTCCGGGAGAGCACTGCTCCAGACATTGGGTTGTTTGACACATCATCCAATGGAGATCTCCTGACATCTGATCCATCTCGATTGTCAACATGCAGCTCTGATCGGGTTTAGCCCCATCACGGAGAATCAGAACGAGTGAGATGTACTGCACCTGAACGAATAGACGAATTTTACACCATGAAAAAGCTTTTCCACATCGGATTAGTGCTCATATGGAGTCTATCCGCCGCATCTGGCTATGCACAGTTCACCTTCGACGGCCAATTGATCCAACGAGCCGAATACAGGCACGGATTCAACCAACCCATCAGGGACGGACAAGATCCGGCGAAATTCATCGCCCAACGGTTCCGATTGCAGGCAGGCTATGAAAAGGAGGAGCTTTTCAAGATGTTCATCAGCGTTCAGGACGTTCGCACATGGGGCAACACACCACTTGCGAAGGTATCCGACAACCTCCTGTCGGTTCATGAGGCTTGGGGATCCACCAAACTCGGGGCTCACACCGAAGTAAAGCTGGGTCGTCAGGTGATCAATTACGGCAATGGACGCTTTTTGGGAGCCCTGGATTGGGCCCTGCAAGGACGGTCGCACGACATCGCCATGATCACATACTCAAAGAACGCCACGAAACTGGACGTTGGACTGGCATACAACTCAGACAACATCGCGAACCTCGATGCGCCCTACTCGGTGGCAAATCAGTACAAGACCGCGCAGCTGTTTTATCTGGAATCGGCATCCGACAAGCTGAATTACGCCTTTTTGGTGTGGAACGACGGCCGCGAGCAGCTTTTCCGTAACTCGGCGGGTGTCATAACCGACACCAAGCTGCATTACCGCACCACCTTCGGGATCCCGGTGCTTCGCTATTCCGACTCCAACAGCCAGCTGTCGGCCTATTACCATCACCAGCTGGGCAAGGATCCCGTTGGTCGCACAGTGAACGCCTTCAATGCCAACCTTTCGTTCCAACGCCGAATCGACATCGACGCCGACGCCGGCAAGGCCGTCACCTTAGTCGGCGGCGTCGAAATACTGAGCGGCACTGACGTCAACGAATCCGAGAACAACAATTCCTTCAGTCCCCTCTACGGCACCAACCATGCCCTGAACGGCTACATGGACTATTTCTATGTAGGTGGTGTCCATGAAAACAGCACCGGCCTGAACAACTACTACGCCAAGTTGCGCTATGCCCCGAGCAACAGGTGGTTTATGCAGGGCGACCTGCATGTCTTCGCGTCGAACCGTTCCTATCCTAGCTTCACGGACCGTGGAGGAGAAATGGTTGAACTGGACAAGTATTTCGGCACGGAGATTGACCTGTCGGTGGGCGTGATCATCAACGATGCGATTTCGTTGCAGTCGGGATACAGCCATTTCCTGGCATCCGACACCTTCAAACGCGTCAGAGGCGGAAACCAGACCAAGGACATTCAAAACTGGGCCTATGTGATGATGGTATTCCGTCCGAACATGAAGAACAAGTTCATCGGAATATCGCTTTGAACATGGGAGGCTCATTCGCCGACAAATCGGGTCAATATTGAAGAAGGTTGTTCGTCTACACCTCAGGCTTCGCCTTCGGTGTGTCAACTCACAATGACAGTGCGCCATTTGTGGAGAAAGTGGGAGTAAGACCCCTGCGGGGTAGGTCCCGACGTAGTCGGGATGACAGCGGCATGGTTAAACGAGCGAGATGCCTACGGCATTCTGCCTCTTATCAAATGATCCACTTGATCAAACTGATCCGCGGTCTTTCTTGAATCGCATTGATCTGATTGATCCGCGGTCTATCAGCGGTCGAAGTGGAGTTCCTCTCTCCGGTCGCCGTATCTCAGCTCGAAGCGCTGCGGACCGGTCTCGTTGATGAACGGTCCGCGGTAAAGGGGCCAGCTTTCGTAGTCGACATCCACCCCGTTGTGTTTCGGTCGGCTGCCGTACTCCATTTCGATGACGGTGCCGTCGAGCGCCACATAGCGCACCCGCGGCGATCCTGTCATGTCGGCATTCAGCTCCGAGGCCTTCAGGGACGCCAAAAACGACACGGCATCCGGATAGTCGGCCGTGTTGGCAAGCTGGACTACGTACCCGTTCTTGAGGGCATCCGACTGCAATCTGCGGCTTCCGTTCTCTGAGGGATGCCATGCACGCGGACCCAGCGGATAGTACCCGATCCACGTCCGGTTGCCACGGGCGACGATCCATCCACTGTCGTCTTCGGTAACTTCATCGAGGTCGGCCGAGAAGAAGGTGCTGATGAACGGGAAACGCGTGCCTTCAGGGATGTCGTAGAGGGCGACCAGCGCATCTTTGTACTGTGTGATCTGCTCGTAGGGCGACTCTCCGACGAGTTTGTCGGGGCTGTCGTAGGGCAGCTTGGAGCGTGCCACCATCTCGACGATCATTTCGCGGTGCTCCGAGAAGTACATCTGCATCGACTCGGGCGAGCTGAACGGGTGCAGGGCGAAGAAGGTCGCCATCAGGTCGGGTGTGGGTTCGTCGACCCGCCAGTGCATCATCCAGGTGCGCTGCTGGATGGGCTGAAGGAGTCCGCCTTGGGCCGAGGCCATCCCGTAATCGGGCGTGATCCACGTGTACTTGTACACCGGCGCGTTCTTGATGCCGTCGTTGTGTCGGATTCGGTGACGGGTACGCTTGCGTTCGATCTGCTCGTATGACTCGCTGCGGTCGGTGCCCATCTTCCACAAAATGTCGGACGGCTGCCAGCCGCTCATGTAGAGCATCATGGTTTCGTGGCGGTTAAAGCCGGGTCCCTGCCCCCAGAGAAGATGCGCAAAGGCGGCCGGATTCTCCCTCCACGGACGCTGGGCCGGAGCCTCCCACGATCGCGACCGCGAGGCCACCAGCACACCGTCGAGGTTCTCGGCGGCGTAGTCGGCCAGCAGAAGGTCGAGCATCTTACGGGCCAGCTCCTTTATCTCCGGATCGCGCGCATAACTGTACAAATTGGCGACCGGACCCACAAAAAACGGCAGATATCCGGGTGAATCGTACTCTCCCTGGCCGATGGTCGTAGTGAGGCGGACCCAGTCGCGCAGATACGACACCGCATCGTCGAGGTTCTCACGGGCGCTTCGTCCGTTGAACCACATTTCGGGTCCGTCGTCGATATACATCTCCGACACGATATAAAGCGAGGTGTAGTAGATCACGTGGTGGTTTTCGGTGTCGCCGCGGAAGAAGTGATAGGTGCGCCACAGGTCGCGCAGCTTCTGCATGGAGGTCGCGGGCAGCTTGCCCTCACCCTCGGCCATCGCAAATGCAAGCTGCCAAGCGAGGAAGAGGTCTCCCGAGGGATTGAGCACTAGGCTGTCGATGCGGGCGGTGTTCCACTCCATGTCGCCGCCGATGCGCAATTGGGCGGCGATGTCGTTGTAACCTCCCTGGCTGAAATCGTCGGGGGCGATGCGGTCGGCATAGAATTGGACCAAGCTGTCGCCACGCTGATGATACCCGTCAAGATAGGCCTGATATTCGGGATCGACGGGCTGCCGGTCCGTGCAAGCCACGATGAGGATGTGTAAAAGGATGATGAGCAGCCATTTCATTTGAGGCCCTCCGGGAAGCCGAGTTCAAAGACCAGCGAACCTCGCAGACCGGCGTAGGTCCACGTGCGGAAATCGGTGCTGTGGAACACGCCCGATTCGATGGTGCCCACCCAGAGGCGTCCTGGTTCATGGGGGTCGAAAGCCAGCGCGTACCCCGAAACCCGTGGGTAGGCGCCGACCCGGGCCTCCTGCGGGGTTACGCGGTAGAAGGGCGAGTCGGGAAGCCCCTGCGTGTGTCGGTTCCAACTGCGACCGGCGTCGATGCTCACCCAGATGCCCGTCGACCATCCGGCGGCCGCCATGCGGTTGGGGTCGGTCGGATCGAGGGCCACGCCGTAGATGCTTTCCTGGGATGCGGCCGGATTGGCGACGGACCATGTCATCCCGCGGTCGGTGGATATCCAGATGCCGTGACGGTCGGATCCTGCGAGCCAGAGGTCGGGATCCGCCTCGCTCTGGCGGATGTCGGTGATGTCGTAGTCGGTGGCATGCACGCTGGTCCAGGTCGCGGCGGCGTCATCCGAGCGGAAGATGCCTCGGTGGGTTCCGGCCAGCACCACGCCGCCCTGCGTGCGGTCGACTCGGATCACCTCCGTGAAGACGGTTCCGATGCCCTCCTCCATCTTTTGCCACGTATCGCCATTGTCGGCGCTGCGATACACCCCGTAGGCGCTGCTGGCGTACACGTGTCCGGCCAAGTGTCGGTCGATCGCCACCCCTTTGCCTTCGGTGTACTCCCAACCGGTGGTGTTGCGCCAGGTGACCCCACCGTCGAGGCTGCGGTACACCCCGTCGGTGCCGGCTCGGAAAACGGCCTCAGACGTGCCGTCGAAATCCTCGATGCGGGGATTGCGCATCCCTATGTTCACCCATGTGGTGTCGCCCTCGAGGCGCACCATGCCGCTGGTGAGCGCCTTGCCGCCCACGGCGTATCCGATCGAGGCGTTAGTCGTCGCAACAGGCTGCCGCAAGGGCTGTGCGTGCGCGGCGGTGGCGAGGAGGGGGAGAAGGAGGAGTGCTTTAAACAAGCTAATGCCTCCTCCACTAATGCCACTTTCACCAATCCCTCCACCTTTGGCTAATGCCACCACCCCCGTCCCCTCCACCATTTCATTGTGGAGGGGTGACTTTCTATTTAAAACTTCTTGGAAATAGATTTTTTTCAAATCGTAAAATCAGCAAAGTCACTAAATAACAAATGGCCCAAATTGCTTTTTGACAAGCACTTGATCAACGAGTCACCCCTCCACTGCGATAGCGGTGGAGGGGCTGGGGGAGGTGGCATTTGACGGAGGCTGGAGGGGATGGGGTAGTGGCATTAGCCAGGGTTGCTGGAATTACTCAACCCACTCTCGCTTCGTCAAGGTGTTGAAATCAAGCTCGTGGCGCATGTCGCCGTACTTGATGAGCATCTTCCGGGAGCCTTTGTCCGCCTCGATGTACTTGCTCTCGAAAAGAGGCCAGGACTCAAAGTCGACAGGCACGCCGTTCACCTTGGGGACCTCTCCATAGGTCGCCTCGATGGTCTTGCCCCGAAGCGAGGTGAAGGTGGCCGTGGGCTGGCCCTGGATGCTGGTCGCGAGCTCCAGTGCCCGTATGGCATCCTTGAAGGCGTCGAAGCTCGAAAACTCGCTAGCCTGAGCCACCTGCACCACAAAGCCCGCCTTGCCCGCAGGAGACGACAGCCTCCTCGCCTTGGCATCGTCGTCGACCCAGGAATACTTCATCATCGGATACACGGCAAAGTAGGTGCCGCCGGCACGGTTGAAGATCCACCCCGATGCATCTTCGACCGACTCGTCGAGGTTGCGCGAGAAGAAGCCGCTCACGAACTCGTGCATAGTGCCCTTGGGTACGTTGTACAACGCAATCAAGGCATCATCCTCTTGGTACACCTGCTCGAAGGGCGACCCTCCGGTCCATTTGTTGGCCCTTCCGTACTCGGTCTTGGAGCGGATGATGAGCTCGTTCACCTGGTCGGTGGGTTCGGCAAAGTACATGGTGCCCTCGATGGGCTCGGAATAGGGCTGCACGGTGAAGAAGGTGTTCGAAATGCCCCTCGGATTTGGCACATCCCACACAAGTTTCCATGTCATCTGCTGGATCGGCTGCAGCAGCCCTCCCTGGCTGAAGCCGATGGTGTAGTCGCTGGTCACATAGGTCGACTTGTACACGGGCGGGTTCTTGACCAAGCTGTGGCGGATGCGGTGACGCGTGCGCTTGAGCTCGCGGTGCGCGTAGGGCTGATCACGGTCGTTGGCGATCAAGTACAAGATGTACGGCGGACGATATCCGCTCATGGCCAGCAGCACCGTGTCGCCCCAGTACTTGGGTGGCACCGTGCCCCACAGCAGCCACCCGAAATCGGCCGCCGCGGTATTGAAGGGCTCCACGGCCTCACGCTCATAGGCACGAGCCGTCGCACCGCCGTAGAGTCCGTTCAGGCTCTCGACGGCGAAGTCAGCGATGAGGTAGTCGAGCATGAGCTCGGCCTTTCGGCGCATCGTAGGATCTTTGGCGTATCCGTAGAGCAGCGCCATGGGCGAGACATATACCTTTATATAGTGCGGAGAGTCATATTCACCCTGACCGATGGTCGTTGCCAGCTCCATCCAGTGGTCTAGCCACTCGCGGGCCTCGTCCATGTTCTCCTTCGACGACTTGCCGTTGAACCAACGGTCTCCGCCATACTCCGGCCAGCGCTCGGCGGCCAAGTACAAGGTCGAATAGTACAGCACCCAATGGTTCTCGGTGTCGCCGCGGTATGGACGATAGGTGCGCCAGAGATCCAGAAGCCGATCTTGCACATCTTGGGGGTAGTTCTCGAGCCCGTTGTTCATCAACAAGGTGAACGGATACATCCAGAACATGTCGCCGCTCACGCTCTTGGTGATGGAGTCGAGACGCGCCAGCTGCCACTCTTGGTCGATTCCGAGGTAGGCCCGGGCAGCGATATGGAAATAGTGTCCACGGCTCAGATCGTCGGCAGGGATGACGGTCGCCAATTGCTGGATCACACTGTCGCGGCGCATGTCATACTGCTTGTAGTACTCCCCTTGTGAGAGCGGAACGAACTGGGCCAGCGCCGGACTCACCATCAGTGCCATCAGGAGGCTTAGAACAAACTTTTTCATGGCTATTTCCTCCCTGTGAATTGCATGTCGAATATCGTGGATGTCCCCAAACCGGCCTGGGTCCAAGTCCGACCCATGTCGGTGGTGTGGAACAGCCCGCCCTCGATGGTGGCGACCCATAGACGGCCCGGGACGTTCACATCGTAGATCACCTCATAGACGTTGCGATTGGGCAGTCCACGGGTAAGGTTGCTCCAGCTGCGTCCGCCGTTGGTGGTGTACCAGACCCCTGTATCCCAGCCTGCGGCGGCCATGTTGTCAGGGTTGTGCGGATCGATGGCGGTGGCGTACATGGTCTGAGATGAGCTAGCACCGCGTGCCTGGGTCCAGGTCGATCCATTGTCGTTCGATATCCAGATGCCTCCCTTTTCGGTGCCCATGATCCAGCGGTTGGGGTTGGCCGTGCTCTGCTGGATGTCGAGTACTGGCTTGCCCTCGGCCGCCGCGAGCGTCCAATTGCGTCCGCCGTTGGTCGACACGTACAGACCGCCCCAGGTGCCGGCAAAGACGCGGTCGCGGGTGGTGCGGTCGGCCTCGACGGTCTGGGTGTATGTCATCCCCGGGGCGAATCCGGTGTTCATTTCGGTCCAGGTTTCGCCGGCGTCGGTGGTGCCCCAAATGCCGTAGGCGGATGCGCACCATACCTGGTCAGGGTTGAGGGCGTGCATGTCGATATCCTGCACTTCGGTCACATCCCAACTGGTCACGACCTTCCAGGTCTTGCCTGCGTCGAGACTGCGGATCACCCCGTTGCCGCCCGCGAGGAAGATGCGGTTGCTGTCGTTGGGATCGATGGTGATGCCGCTGATGCGCGGCGTGTTCCAGCCGAGGTGGGTCCACGTGGTGTCGCCCTCCCAGCGGTGGAGGCCACTTTGGCTGAGCCTGGCACCGACCACGTAGCCCTTCGAATTCCAGTAGGCGTTGTAAAGGGTTTCCTGGGCAAGCGCCATGCCGGTTCCCAAAAGGAACATCAGCGCCACCAGTAAAGATATGCGTCGTTTCATGATGGATTCGTTGCGGATGGACGATGCACACGGCCCGCATGCATCATCCGTCCATTCGTAGTGTTGTTCGGACTATTCGATCGTGAGCGTTGAAAAGTCAAGGCGACGGCGCTGATCTTTGTAGGTGAGCACCAACTCGCGGCTGTTTACGCCCGCATTCAGGAATGGACCCCCGTACAGCGGCCATCCGGCGTAGTCGATGGCAATGCCGTTCACGGTGGGCACCCCATTGTAGGTAAACGCAAACTCGTCGCCACCCAGCGTGGTGAACTTGGCCATGGGCAAGCCTTCCTCGATGCGGGTCTCGATCGGCAGGGCACGGATGGCATCCTTGAAGGCGTCGAAGCTCTCGTGGTCGGAAGCCAGGGCCACCTGCACGACCGCACCGTTCTTCAGGTGTGGCGAGTGCAGCCGCCAGTTCTTTTCTTCCTCCATCCACTCGTAGGGCGCAATGGGGTACCAGGCCAAGTAGGCGTTGCCCGTGTTGGCGAAGATCCACCCGCGCTCGTCAGACTCGCGTGCCACGAGCGATTTCGGGAAGAAGCCGGAGATGTGCTCGAACCGTGTTCCGGCCGGGATGTCATACAAGGCGATGAGGGCGTCCTTATGTTGTGCAACCTGCTCGTAGGGGGAGGCGCCGGTCCACTTGTCGGGCGAATCGTAGGTGCCCTTCGACTTCACGACGGCGTCGGTGAGCAGCTTGGGCTCCTCGGGGAAGTACATGGCCAGCTCGAATCCGGACGAATACGGATGCATCGAGTAGATCATGTTGAAACCCTCGCGCACGTCAGCGATCCTCCACGTGAAATCCCAGGTCTGCTGCTGGATGGGCTGAAGCAGGCCTCCCTGCATGGATCCGATGCCATACTCAGGGGTCATGTACATGGTCTTGTACACGGGCAGGTTCTTTTCGTCGCTGTAACGGATGCGGTGACGCGTGCGCTTGCGCTCGAGATGCTCGTAGGTCTCGGTGCGGTCGGTGGCGATGTGCTTGAGGATCTCGGGCGGACGATATCCACTCATGGCGGTAATGAGCGACTCACCGCGGTGCAGCAGCGGCGTGTTACCCCAGAAGAGCCAGGCAAATGTGGTGGAGTTGTCGCTCCACTGGTTGTGCACGGTGTGCGGATACACGCGGCTGTGGGCGCCGAGGTACATGCCGTCGACCTGCTCGGCCGCAAAGTCGGCCAACAAGTACTCGATCATCATACCCGCATGCTTCTTCATGTCGGGATCTTCGGCGTAACCGTAGAGCATCGACATCGGAGCCATGTAGAAGCTGTAGTAACCCGGAGAATCGAACTCGCCCTGGCCGAGGGTCACGGTCAGATCCATCCAGTGGAGCAGGTAGTCGCGGGCTTCCACGAAGTTCTCCTGCGAGCTTCGACCGTTGTACCACTCGCTGCCCGGATCGTCGGGGTACATCTGCGTCATCAGGTACATGCTGGCGTAGAACATGGCCCAGTGGTTCTCGGTGTCGCCGCGGTAAGGGGGGTAGATCTTCCACAGGTTGCGCTGGCGTGCCATGAGGTCTTCGGGCATCTTGCCGCGTCCCTCGAACATGGCCACGGTCTGCGGGTACATCCAGAACATGTCGCCGGATGGATTGGTCTCCTGACGCAGGGCCAGCGAATCCATGATCTCGTTGGCGCGGTCGAGGTCAGTGTTCAAATGGTAGCGGGCTGCAGCCTGCAGGTGGCCCAAGCCCGGCGATTCCGCAAAGAAGCGGATCAGGCTGTCGGCACGGGCAGCCACCTCCTGGTGGTAGGCCGACCCGTTGTCGGCGTAGGGGTCGACGCTGGCCTGCGGACCCGAGCATGCCGTGACGCCGGCCGCGAGCAACAATGCGCCGGCTATGAAGGTGTTTTTGAGCGAGGTGAATTTCATTGACGGCCTCCGATCATTTCCATGTCCCAGATTTCGGAGCCCTTCAGACCCGCATAGGTCCAGCTGCGTCCGTCGTTGTCGCTGTAGAAGACGCCGTTGCCGACGGTGCCGGCCCAGATGCGCCCGCTGCCGTCCATGTCAACGATGATGCCGTGCATGTTCAGGTTCGGCAGGCCGGCGGTGTTCTTCGTCCATGTCTGTCCACCGTTGGTCGATACGTAAACGCCCGTCTGGTAGCCGCCGGCCACCATGCGATCGGGGTTGTTGGGGTCGACGGCAACGGCATAGATCGTCTCGGATGCGATGGCGCCGGTGGCGGCCGTCCATGTGGCGCCACGGTCACGACTGATCCACAGGCCTCGGTCCTCGGTGCCAGCCAGCCACAGGTCCGGATTCGACCGGCTCTGCTGGACGTCGCGGATGGCCACATCCTGGACCACGAATCCCCATGTGTTGCCTCCGTCGGTGGTGCGGAGGATGCCGTACTCGCCGCCGGCGATAACGTGCCCGCCCTGGCCGTAGTCGGCGTGGATGGTCTGCGCGAAGCGGCGCATGGCCGGAATCTGGGAATTGGTCTCCGTCCACGTGTCGCCGTTGTCGGTGCTGCGCCAGATACCGTAGGCCGTGGCGATGTGCAGCGTGGTCGGCGTGGCGCTGTCGACGGTGATGTCCTGCACTTCGGTGACATCCCAGGAGGTCACGATCTTGAAGGACTGTCCGCCATCGGTGGTGCGGAACACCCCGTTGCCGCAGGCCAAGAATATCGTCTGCGTGTCGCCGGGATTGAACGAGATGCCGTTATGGCGCGACTTTTTCCAGCCCATGTGGGTCCAGGTGGTGTCGCCCTCCCATCGGAAGAAGCCGGACGGCAAGGCGCCCGGTCCCACCACGAAATTGTTGGTCTGGAGCACGGCCACGTGCAGACGGTGCCCATCCTCCTGGGCGTTGGCGTCGCCGGGTGACCCGATGAGGGCCAGCAGCGCCGGTGCCAACAGAAACCGCTTCCAGGAACGCCGTGGATGCGGAAATGAAATTGTGTGCATATAGGGATGTGTTAGAATCACGAACGTTGTAGCAATTGAACCTACGAAATCACTGCGTGATTCGCAATGATGAACAAGCATTGGCAATGACTATCAAACAGAAGGTCCTTCGCCGACATCTCGGGTTTTCGACTTAAGAAGGTCCTTCGCCGACATCTCGGGCTTT
>CAYZWQ010000064.1:0-13852 GCA_964481355.1 uncultured Chitinophagales bacterium | reverse complement strand
CCACTGTTCACTGTTCATTGTTCACTGTTCAATGTCCAATGCCCAATGTCCAATGTCCAATGTCCAATGTCATCCCATTTATATCTTTCACGAAAAACCCCTATCTTTGGAATCTGTGCCCGCTTGATCCACGATGGCTTGCGGAGAACTAAAAACAACCGAAATATTCCGTTTACATGAAATACGCCGCATTTGCCTTTTTGGCGATGGGTCTGGTCGCCTGCAACGGCGGATCGTCGATCGCTCCAAAAACAACGATCAGCACCAAAGCCGACAGTACCAGCTACGCCATTGGCGTCAACATTGGCACCAGCTTCAAAGACCAGGAATTGGATATCGACATGAGTGCATTCCTCACAGGACTGAACGATGCCATGAGTGAAGACTCCGGCGCCGTCAAACTGACGGAAGAGCAGCTGCAGACTGTATTTACCAGCCTCCAGCAGGAGATGTACGAGAAGCAGATGGCGAAGATGGAAGAGATGTCGCGCAACAACCTCAGCGAGGGCGACAATTTCTTCAAAGAGAATGCAACTAAGGATGGTGTTATGACCACCCAGAGCGGTCTTCAATACAAGGTGATTACCGAAGGCAGCGGTCCGAAGCCGTCAGCCGATTCGGAGGTGGTTGTGCACTATCGTGGTCGCCTTCTCGACGGCACGGTGTTCGACAGCTCCCTCGAGCGCGGCGAGCCTGCCACTTTCCAAGTTAATCAGGTCATCGATGGATGGATCGAGGGCTTGCAGCTCATGAGCGCCGGCTCAAAGTACGAGTTCTACATCCCTTCGAACTTGGCCTACGGCGAGCAGGGCAACCAAGTGATACCGCCAAATGCCACTCTGATTTTCGAAGTCGAGCTCATCGAAATTCGATAACAGAAAATTATCCAAATAAAAAGCCCCGTTGCTCGATGCTTCGGGGCTTTTTTTATGGCATTGTGCTGGACTCAAATGGTGGTTTCGGCAAATACCTCCTCGGCCCCGTGAGGCGGACTGTCCAAGGCCCAAGTCTCGAAATAGAACAACCGCTCGCTGCGGATCCGCTTGCCGTTCATGCTGAACAGGCGTGTGTCGCCGCCAACAAAGGGTTGTAACGCATGGAAAAGTGCCGGATAGATGTTGACAAGACTGTAAATGTGCAGATCCCATCCATGATGTGCCTTCTCCTTGAATGCGACGATCGACTTGTCGCGGATAAGGTCGTGCAGAGCTGAGACTACCTCAGGCTCTCCCGAGTTTTTTGCCGGTGCCACTATGTCATGGCCACCGGATGTTTCGTCGAGCGGGGCAATTGTTGCTTCGCCAATTTGGATCAGCTTCACGGCATCTGTGAAGCTGGCCGTCTGTGCAAGGCTGGTGATCCAGACGGTCCTGCCGATATGTTTGCCGACGGCATCAAGTAAGTGCTCAAGTCTTGGGTGCGTGCTGAGTCCAAATGCAGGGTCGGACGAGCCAAGATGTGACGAGCTGATGTAAAAATGGGAGAAAATGGGCATCGGACGCATGAAATCCTCCAAGGTCATCCCCTTGGTGGCCTGTCGGCGTTCATCCGGGCTTTGATCCATCCGGTCGAGCGGTATGTCGTGCTCGAAAATTAGCTTGAGAATATGCATGGGAGGGAAACGAGAAGCGAGAAACGAGAAACGAGATGCGAGATGCGAGATGCAATTTTCAATTGCATCCCCACACTTCCCCAAATATACTCAAAAAAAAGGGCCTGCCGTTTGCACGACAAGCCCTAATCTACATACTAATCACTAGTCACTATCAAATCATCGTCGCAATAACGAGAGCGACGATCGACATCAACTTGAGGAGGATGTTCAACGACGGACCGGAGGTGTCCTTGAACGGATCGCCCACCGTGTCGCCCACGACGGCAGCCTTGTGCGGGTCGGATCCCTTGTAGTACATGTCGCCGTTGATTTCGACGCCTTCTTCGAACATCTTCTTCGCATTGTCCCAGGCACCACCAGCATTCGATTGGAAGATAGCCATCAGAACGCCAGAAGCCGTTACACCGGCCAACAGTCCGCCGAGCATTTCGGCACCACCCGCAAAGCCAATGATTACAGGAGCCGTCACTGCAAGCAGACCTGGGATCACCATTTCCTTGATGGCAGCCTTGGTGGAAATTTCCACACACTTGCCATATTCGGCGCTGCCCTCGGCGGCCTGGAAGGTAGCCACATCGGCGCTAGACCACGTGCTCATCTCAGTGCCTTCGTTCTTGCGCATCACGCCGAGCGCTGCCTTGAGGGCAGGGATGGTTGTAAACTGGCGGCGAACTTCCTGGATCATGGCCATCGCGGCACGACCGACGGCGTTCATAGCCAAAGCTGAGAAAACGAACGGGAGCATGGCACCCAACATCAGGCCGGCCATTACGTGCGCCTTCGAGATGTCGATGCTACTGATCTTGGCAGCGGTCATGTAAGCACCGAAGAGAGCCAAAGCCGTAAGTGCAGCGGATGCGATGGCGAAGCCTTTACCGATGGCGGCTGTCGTGTTGCCGACGGCGTCAAGCTTGTCGGTACGCTTGCGAACTTCCTTTGGAAGCTCGGACATTTCGGCAATACCACCGGCGTTGTCGGAAATTGGCCCATACGCGTCAACAGCAAGCTGAATACCCAGGTTTGAGAGCATGCCCACAGCAGCAATGGCAATTCCGTAGAGACCGGCCATTTGGAATGAAAGAATGATCGCTGTGGCGATGATGATGATGGGTATGGCTGTCGACATCATTCCGACACCCAAACCGGAGATGATGTTGGTGGCAGAACCAGTGAGCGACTGGCGGGCAATGCTCAGGACGGGTTTCTTACCGGTGCCGGTGTAGTACTCGGTGACGATGCCCACCAATAAGCCGGAAATCAAACCAACAATGGTGGCAAAGAAAACGCCGTTGGCCGTGATGGTGCGCTCGACGCCGTAAAGCGTGTCGGTGAACGTCCATGATTCAGGCAGCATCCATGTGATAATGAAATAAGAGAGCACGATCATGATGCCGGATGAGCCGAATTCGCCGATGTTGAGAGCCTTCTGAGGGTTTCCACCTTCTTTCACCCGAACGAAGAAGGTGCCGACGATTGATGTCAGGATACCAGTGCCTGCGAGGGCAAGCGGAAGGAGAACGGCAGACAAGCCGCCAAACGCGTCCACGAAGTTCGGGCTTGCCATGAATACGGCACCCAAAACCATGGTACCGATGATCGAACCGACATACGACTCGAACAAGTCGGCGCCCATGCCTGCAACGTCACCCACGTTGTCGCCCACGTTGTCGGCGATGGTGGCGGGGTTAAGCGGATGGTCTTCAGGAATTCCTGCCTCGACCTTGCCCACGAGGTCCGCACCTACGTCGGCAGCCTTCGTGTATATACCCCCGCCCACGCGGGCGAAGAGAGCGATCGAAGACGCACCGAAAGAGAAACCGGTGATCACAGTAATGACCTTGTTGACCGACGATGCGTCGCCAGTGCCAAACATGGATCCATATATGATGAAGAGGATGCTGAGACCGAGCACGCCAAGACCGACGACGCCCATTCCCATCACAGATCCACCGGCAAAAGCAATCTCGAGAGCCTGGCCAAGGCCTGTGCGGGCTGCGTTGGTCGTGCGGACGTTGGCCTTCGTTGCCACGCGCATGCCAATGTAGCCGGCAAGTGCCGAACAGAGGGCGCCGAAAACGAACGACAGCGCCACAAACGGCGACGATACCTCAGGGTCGGCTGAAGCGCCCAGGAGGATGGCCACACTGACCACAAAGATGGCGAGCACGCGGTATTCAGCCTTCAGGAATGCCATGGCACCCTCAGAGATGTAGTTGGCGATCTTCGCCATTTTCTCGGTGCCAACCTCTTTCTTGTTGATCCAGCTGCTTCTCCACAAAGTGTAGAGCAGTGCAATCAATCCGGCTACCGGTAGTACGTAAATGATGGTATGCATGTTGTTGATTTACAGGTTACAGTGAAAAACGTTCTAACGATTGTATCTGTTCATGGCTGCGTCGGTACCTTCCCTCACAAAACAAAGAGCGGCCTCAGATGCCTTGGGAATAAGTTCGTCGATGAGCAGCCGCTCATCGGCACCGAACGGGGACAGCACATAGTCTGCCTGACGCCCTTTGGGAAAGTCGTTTCCGATGCCGATGCGCATGCGCGGAAAATCTGTCGTTCCAAGGCGCCCGATGATGTCTGACAGGCCATTGTGGCCACCGTCGCTGCCCGTTTTCCTGATCCTCAGTTTGCCGACCGGCAAGTTCAGGTCGTCGGTGATCACCAAGCACTCTTGGGGTATGACGCCAAAGATACGCAAAGCTTTCGAAACAGCCTGACCACTGAGATTCATGTAGGTAGTCGGTTTGAGCAGAACCAGGGAATTGCCTTTGTGCCGCGTGTTGGCCACCAACCAGGGACCCCCTTTTGCCTCATATGTAGCACCGATTGCCCCAGCGATGTGGTCGACCACCTCAAAACCGATGTTGTGCCTGGTTTTGTCGTATTCGCTGCCGGGATTTCCAAGTCCAACGATAATTGGCATAGGGTGTGCGGGAAACAACGCGGGAGTCTGTTAAACTCCCGTGTCGTCAAATCCGTGTTATTTCTTGCCTTCGGCCTTCTTGCCGCCCTTGGGTGGCTTGATGAGCACCACGGTGCGATCGGGCGACGCAATGGGAGTCACACCGGCGAAGTCGAGGTCCTTGATGCGCAAGGTGTCGCCGATATTGAGTTTGGTGACGTCGGCAACCACATGGGCTGGAATGTGGCTTGGCAGGCAGCGCACCTTCACCTTCTTGAGGTTGTGGTCGAGGCGCCCGCCGGCCAGCACGCCCGGGGCACTGCCGGCGATGCGGACAGGCAGGGTGATCGTGACGGGATGCGATTCGTTGAACACGTAAAAATCGGCGTGAAGAGGGCGGTCGGTCACAGGATGAAACTCCACGTTCTTGATGATGGAGCTGTAGCTCTTGCCATCGATGTTCACGTCGACGATCTGTGCATCCTCGGCCTTGAGCAGTCGCTCAAGCTCCAACTCTGGCACGGAGAAATGGATGTTCTCGGTCGTCGGGCCGTACAGGACGGCTGGAATGGTGTTTGCGGCGCGCATTTCGGCGGCAGCAACGGGGCCGGTCTGGCGGGCCAGCGCGTCGATGGATACGTGGTTTGGCTTTTCCATAGTAGTGGGTTTCAGAAATGATTAGTCGTCAAAAAGGCTGCTGATAGTGTCTTCGGTGTGGATGCGGTTGATGGCCTCCGCAAATATCCCCGCCACACTGAGGACCCGAAGTTTATGGGATGGTTTCTTGAGTGGCACCGTGTCGGTGATGAGCATCATGTCGATGGGCGAATCCTCGATGCGCTGGTAGGCCGGACCCGAAAGGATCGGGTGGGAGCAGGCGGCGACGACGCTGAGGGCCCCTTTTTCTTTGAGGGCTACGGCAGCGTTGGTGATGGTGCCTGCTGTGTCGATCAGGTCGTCGACCAAAAGCACGTTCTTCCCCTCGATGTCGCCGATGATGTTCATGACTTCGGCCACATTCTGTTTTGGACGGCGCTTGTCGACGAAGGCAAGACCGGCCTGGAGCCGTTTTGCGTAGCTGCGGGCCATCTTCAGGCTCCCCACGTCCGGTGCGACAACAACCAGGTTGTCGATCGGATTCTGTTTGAAGTATTCCGTGAAGATGCCGCTGGCGTAGATGTGGTCGAGCGGGATGTCGAAGAATCCCTGTATCTGTGGCGCGTGAAGGTCCATCGTGAGGATCCTGTCCGCTCCGGCCTGGGTGAGCAGGTTGGCCATCAGCTTGGCAGCGATCGAGACCCTCGGCTGATCTTTCCGATCCTGGCGAGCGTATCCGAAATATGGCATCACGGCAGTGACCCTGTTGACCGACGCCCGTTTGGCGGCATCTAGCAACAGCAAAAGCTCCAGGATGTTGTCTCCGGGAGGCGGTGTGGACTGGATCACATAAACGTCTTTGCCACGGATGCTCTCCTCGTACTTCACGTAGAGCTCGCCGTCGGAAAACTGCTTGATTGTGACCTCGCCCGTCGTCGTTCCTAATTGCGATGCGATTGCCCGGGCAAGGGGGGCATTGCTGCGCCCGGCAAAAATCGCTATCGGGTTGTCCACGGCTTTGTGTGAGGCTAGGGTGGAATACAAAAAAAAGGATGGCTCTGGCGAGATTCATCCTTTTTTAGATGTTGTAAAGTTGCCCGGGGAGGATTCGAACCCCCACTGACGGTACCAAAAACCGCTGTCCTGCCTTTAGACGACCGGGCAGTCGTGATTCAACGACAGACCCCAAAGTTAAGCATAATGCACATTGCTGTCAAGATATTGTTAGCTCAACATCCGATTTCCGACACGGCACGCAGCGCATGCTCTCGACGAGCACATGGTGCGGTACTGCCACGTGAGTGCCTTGTTATGCGCAGTGTCGACCAAGGGGAGTACCGAACGGAATGCAGAGGCCGCATCTGGCGACGCCGCCAGCCTGGAGGCTTGCCACATCGATCGCAGTTTGGAGGCCACGTGTTGATTCCCCGACAGCACGGCGTGAGACCACATGGCGGGAAGCACTACGGTTGTGACGATCACCTTTACGGTGGCCTCACCCACGAACGGACTGAATATCTGGGACGCCATGTCGCCCGGCTGCATGGCAAAAAAGGCTGAGGCGTCTGATGCTCGCATCAGGACGAATATCCCGGCCGCCTGTTTCAGCCTTGCGGCCGGCCTGGACGCCGGTCTCCCCGAATTCATGCGCCAAGGCAGGCCCTGGGTCATCATCTCCAAATCGCTGCTCTCGAAGCAAGTCTGATTGGAATCCCACATCAGCGAGGCCGCTGCGGCCATGGACTCCCGGTTGGCAGGCGCGCCCAGAACGGAGCATGTCCGTATGAATATGGCCCTCAAAGTCTCCGCATGAAGGTCGCGCCGACTTCTGACCAGCGCGAGGTGCCTGCCGGTGAGTTCCTCGAAATAGTGGGAAGACGCATGTCCCAGCTGTTCGCCAAGAAGAGCCGGATGTTGACGCACGCTGCCCAGGCAGGGCAGGTGGTCGGTGGAGACGGATGCCGCCGGAAGCCATGAGGGCATCGCACGCCCGATGTCGACATGGGGTATGCGTGTGCCGTCCGACCGAATGATGGCACGTTTGGCCGCCATTGGGGACGCATGCAGCACCACGCAATCATAAGCAGCATCCAGGTGATGGCCATGCTGGTACCACTCGCCGGGGCTTCGGTGCAGCTCTACCGCGCCACGGTGCAAGCGGCCGTCGATCAGCACTTGGGTGTCGAGGAAATCTGGCCCTGCATGGCGGTTCAGCCTGCCGGCATCAACGACATCGACCACTTGGCCCATGTCGCTGCGCAAGCCCGTAAGCCGGAATGCCGCCTTGCTCCAAGCCAGCTGGAACGATTGCTCGGTATACCCGTTCATTTAGGTGAAGCAGCCATTGCCCGCCTACTTCTCGATCAGGTCCTTTTCTTCGAGCTCCATCCCGTCGGTGGCGGAGTACAAGTCCGGAACCGTCTTGTCGATTCCTTTCTTCACCTTCTTGCGGAGATCGTTGAGTTCCTTCCTGGCTCTGGAAACTGATTTCTGGCCCGTCTCGTTTACCCAGTCGCCCAAGGTGGAAACTTGGTCATTGATCCATTCGCGATTTTCGCGGCCAGATTTTGGGGAGAAGAGCATTCCGGCCACAAGGCCGGCCGCAAACGAAAGAATGGTAACGGCTGCCACTTCGAATATTTTGCTGTCGTCTCTGTTCATGGTGTATCCTCAGTTCGTTGGTTTCGGTTCAGCGGGCAGGGGTTCGCTCGTCAATGCTTCCATCCGCCCCCTTATTCAGTTAATACTCCATATGGAGGCTAAACGTTTCAGGCGATGTCGCACTTGTCCCGATCTCCCGAAACATGTTGCGGCACGCGACGTCTGTCCTCCCCAATGATATGTGGTGCGTCGTGGTGCACCAATGTTACTTGTGGGAAATATAAGTTTTTCCTATCTTATTTCATTGCATGCAAAGTACGTCGGCCCACGCCATGAGGATATTCTTCACCTTACTCTTCTCCGTTACGACACTAGCCTTGGCTTCCTATTCGAGCTTCAAGCTAGATTCGTTCTCCGCCGAGATCCCGGCTGAGAACCGGACCTCGATACGTCTGTCGTGGGAAGTTACTGCCGACCAAGATGTTGAGTCATATATCATCCTGCGTCAATCCGCCGACCAGACTACCCGCAAGCAGATCCATGAGGCCGACACAAGGCCAGGATCCGAGGCCAGAAAGAAGTACACCTTCGACGACAACACCCTCTACAAGTCGGGAAGCGACAACGGCCAGCAGGTCACATACTTCCTGCAGATAAAGATGAAAGGCAGCGGCCAAATCATCGAACCCACGAATAACCAGGCTAAGCTTACCTATACTTCTACCACGGTGCGCAGAACGTGGGGAAGCATCAAGGCCATGTTCCAATAGGGCATGAACGCCCGTTCCACACGAAGACACGTCGTTTTGATGGATGCTGACCGTATTCAGCGAAGCATCCGACGCATGGCGTTCAATGTCGCCGAAGATTTTCACCACAATGCCATCGTGTTGTTGGGGATCAACGATCGGGGGTTTGCAGTAGCGTCCAGAATGCATCGTACGCTTTCGTCGATTCTCGCCAACGGCTGTGATTTGGCACGGATCGTTCTGGATACGGATGTCCCCAAAGTTGATGACCCTGACATCGACTTCAACCACAAAACCGTCATCATCGTAGACGACGTCGTGTTCAGTGGACGCACCATGCAACAGGCCGTATCTTACGTGACTCAGTCTTCGATGCCCGACATCGTCCACTGTGTCACACTTGTCGATCGCGGGCATCGGAAATTTCCCGTCGAGCCAAAGTTTTGCGGTCTCGTATGCCCCACAAAACTTATGGAGCACGTCCACGTCGACCTCATCCCCGACGCTGAGATCGACCAAGTAGTGCTGTACCAAGATACCGAACACTTCCTGGCACAATAAACGGTTCGATTTATTGGCCGTTAATCGATAACTTGGTCGGATCGAGGGGAGCCCCCCTCCCAAAGTTCATGTAGAATTTCATCTCCAGACATGCGAATGAGAATCTTTTTCATTGTGGGCGCGCTTTTATTGCCAGTTATGGTCGGTATGCCCCATATCGTTCATGCAGTCGGTTCAGAACACCTGGTGGGTCATTCCCGCGACTCCGCAGTCACAACCTCCAAGGTGGATTCCGTTAAATACTGGACAAAAAAATGGACGATCGGGTTGAACGGCAGCCAGGCATCTTATAATAATTGGAGCCAAGGAAACAACAACTCCGTTGCCGCAACGGGAAGCAACTTGTTCAGTGCCACCTACAAACGTGCCCGTTATTCCTACGACCTGTTGGTCAACCTACGATACGGCCAAACGAAGATCAACGGGTCAGAACTTAGGAAGACGGATGACCTGATCCACCTGCGAAACCGACTCAACCACCTGCTGCACGATGACCAATACACCGCCTATTTTGAGGTCGATTTCAGGACCCAGTTCGATGAGGGGTTTGACAAGAACAAGGTCTACATATCCGATCTGATGTCGCCGGGCTACCTTCAAGAGACGGCGGGGCTGGGTTACAAGCCGGTAGACTTCGTTCAATTTCAGTCGGGTTTCTCCCTCAAGCAGACCTTTGTGGCCGATACCACCCTTTCGAGTCGTTACGGGGTAAAAAAAGGGAGACACTTCAGGAGTGAGGGAGGTTTCTCTCTGGGTGCAAGCATCAAAAAAAATGTCGCCAAAAACTTGACGCTCAACAGCAATGTGCAGTCGTTCACGAACTTCCTGCAAAACGTGGAGTACACCGACATCATGTTCAGCAACGAGCTGACTGGTAAGATCAACAGTTTCATGAACACCAACATCCAGTTCGTGGTGATGTACGACCGAGATTTCAACAAGCAAATTCAGGTTAAGCAGGTACTTGCGGTTGGGCTTAGTTTCAACGTATTCTAATAGGGTGGAAACCCAATATCTTACCCTATTAACTGAAGCCTTTACCGATTTCAACCGAAACATCGGCCGATACGGAACATTCAGTCCGTCCGAGCATGTGGATGGAGAGAGGCTGAAAACGGTGCTTGGTCTGTACCTTGACCGCATCAAGGCCAACTATCCTTTTGCGCACCCCGCCTATGCGGGTCAGATGCTCAAGCCGCCGCATCCCGCCGCCTGGCTCGGATACTCCATCGCCATGCTGGTGAATGCCAACAATCACGCCCTCGACGGCGGACCCGACACGTCCGCCATGGAGAAGGAGTTGATCGGCGACTTTATCCGGTTCTTCGATTTCCCGGAACATTCGCTTGGGCACCTCACAGCCTCGGGCACGATTGCCAATCTGGAGGCGCTTTGGATTGCACGATGCATCCACCCTGGCAAGGCGGTTGCATTCAGCAAGAATGCCCACTACACCCACTCCAGAATGTGCGGAGTGCTTGGAATCGAGGCTGTCGTCCTGGATGAAGATGATGATGGTATGCCCAGCCTTTCGGACTTAGAAAAACACGCGGGTAAGATAGGCACTTTAGTTGTCACCATGGGTACTACCGGCCTGGGTCAGGTCGAGCCGTTGCATACCTTACTGCCAAAGTGCAGGGAGCTTGGTATCCGTGTACATATCGACGCCGCCTATGGCGGCTTCTTCAAGTCGCTTGCAGGCACGGGCCTGATCAACGATGCTCCCTGGCAAATGGTGGGTCTGGCTGACAGCCTCGTGGTCGATCCGCATAAGCATGGACTCCAGCCCTATGGCTGTGGATTCGTGCTCTTTCGCGACCCGTCGATCGGCCACTTTTACCGTCACGACTCCCCATATACCTATTTTACATCCGATGAACTGCACTTGGGCGAAATTTCGCTGGAGTGCTCCAGGCCCGGAGCCTCGGCTGCGGCACTCTGGCTCACTCTGAAATTGCTGCCATTAGATTCGGAAGATGGTCTCAAATCCATTTTGACAGACTGCCGAATGGCGGCATTGATGATGGCGGACGAGATGCGATCCAGCCCTGATTGGAATCTGCACGCCGAGCCAGAATTGGATATCGTCGCCTATTACCCCGAGCCATCCATAGAACACGTCGAAATGGTGCATCAGCTTAGTGCTGCGATCATGCATTCCGGTATGCAAGGTCCCGATAACGACAGGGTTTATGTGAGTCTGTACAACGTTCCGACCTCTAGCTTGGTCGATCGCCACCCCAGTTGGGCCCGAAACACGCATGTGGACCGTATCTCCATCCTGCGGAGCGTGCTCATGAAACCCGAACACAGAGTCTTCGTGCCCGAATTGATGAGGCGTCTGAACCATCACCTGAAGTTGAAGACTCAGACGTGAAAGGCATGATTCGATATGCCATCTCATTGGTGATGATCTGCGTCGGGTGCGTTTTTGCACCCCGAGCCCTGATGGCGTCAACTGTCGTGCCGCCGGTCAATCCCGGTGCAATGGTGCACGACAGCGATCAAGTCGTGATCGCAAAAGCCCAGCGGTCTGTCACATTGTTTCGGGGTCGTTCGTTGGTAACCGTCACGACTTTTGAGGTGCTCAGGTCGATTAAAGGACATGTCGCGGGCACGCTCATCGAAGTGGAAAGCCCTGGCGGTGTGAGTGGCGACATTGGCTTGACGATTACCGGGAGCCCGAATTTCACGGATGGGGAGACCTACCTCCTGTTTCTTCGCGCATCGGAAGACGGCGTGCTGCGTCCATCCATGTTGTCGTATGGAGTCATGCAACTAGTTGGCGACATCCGGGATGGCGTCATGATGCCCATCGAACAGACGTGGAACCTTGAGTTGGTGCCACGTAAGGATTTTCAACCTGTCGAGCTTATACAACCCTATCGGAGTGGCCCGCTCATGCAGCACTTACAACACGTCGCCAATGGTGCTGCATGGAATTCGGCGGGTTTTGTTGTCGACGGTTTTGTGGCGCCAGGCCGGAGCAATGCCATCATCGACAATTTAATCCCGCCTGGGTGCGATTATCTGGTTTACCAGGGAGCACCCATCCGATGGAACCGTTTCGATGCCGATCAGCCGGTCACATTCTACATCTCAGACACGGCCACCAATCTGCAGCAGACGAGCGTGCAGGTCGGTTTGATCTTATGGTCAGATTTGGAGGATTTCAGTTATGCCGGGAAGCTTGGTTTTGGGGGAAAGCGCAGCTTCACGCCCAATTGTGAAGTGTATGAAAGTGCGGCTGAAGCGTTGCTCGACGAAGACGGAGCCTTCCTTGTCGGAGACGGCATGGTGCAGTTCAACGATCCCTGCGATGAAATTCCTGATCTGACCCCAAACGGAGGGGTGCTCGCATTTGGGGGATCATTTTTCTTTCTCACGACGCACAAATACAACAGCTTGGAATGGCGCACGTCTGCACTGGCCTTCGTGGTGGTAAACAACGGGAGCGAATCGTTCTTGGGGCCAATTCAATACAACCAGATGATGGCGCACGAATTGGGTCACACGCTCGGCTTTGGACATCACACGACCGAGCCTGCCCTGATGAACGCGTTTTGCTGCAATGCGTTGAGCCAAATCGATGTGGGGTGTGCAGTCTTGCCGTATGGCACGCTTCCACCCAATGACCCGCCGGTGATCGCCAATCAGTTGGAAGACATCACGCTGTACTGGCCCGGCGCTGCTTTTGTGAAGAGCCTTACAATACCGTCGGCCGCGTTTACCGATCCGGATGGCGACCCGCTCCAATATTCGGTGCTGTCGACAAATGGAGGTGTCGTGTTTGCCGAGATGGCTTCGTTGACGGCAATCAGGCTGGTGCCCAACAACGTCGGCGAAGCTGTTGTACTTGTCCGAGCCACTGATCCTCGCGGCGCATTTGTAACGATGGAAGTCAACGTCGTGGTCGAGCCCAAGATTAACGTTGTTCCCGAGGTGGTACGGACGCCCGATCCCGTATCTATCAACGAAGATGCCGTTTTTCAGTTGGAGTTGGAGGGTGTCGAGCCCTTTGTGATCGACAAGGACGGCGACGACCTTGTCTATTCGGTCACTAGTCGTGATCCGAAAATTGTAAGCGCGACGGTGATAGGTACGTTGGTGCGCATCATTGGCGAAGGGGCCGGCGTCGGCAAAATCATAGTTGTGGCCGACGACCAAAGCGGAGGCAAAGTTGAGCTGGAGATTACGGCAACGGTCAATGGAAAACCAACCGTGTTGTATGAGCCCGAACCGATTGCTATAGTGGTGCAATCCACTGCGGCTTCATTCAACATCGTGCAACCATTGCTGTTCAGTGATCCGGAGGGTGGTGCTCTGGAATATGGAATAACCAACAGCGCCCCTTTGTTCTTCGATGCGACCCTTTCCGGTTCTATCGTTTCAATAACCCCGAAAGCACCCGGAAAAGGAGTGGTGAGCGTGTCTGCCACCGACCTTGCCGGAAACTCGAGTTCCGTTGCGGTTCCGGTAACCGTTCAGGCGCGGCCCAACCAGAATCCCGTTGTGGCAAACCAACCTGGTATGCTCGAGCTCAGAGCGGGCGAAGTGGTCTTTGCGTACAACCTCGCCGGAGAGCCGCCCGTATTCACGGATCCTGACGGCGATTCACTTTCGTACAGCGCCATATCGTCTCTGAACCGTGTCGCCACCGTCTCGGTTAATGGTTCCGTTTTGAACATTACACCCTTGGAAACCGGATCAGCCACGCTTACGGTCTTTGCGACCGACAATTTTGGTGGATTTGCCAGTGTGGCCATAACGTTGGTTGTCGGAGTGAGCGTGTCGTTGGAGGAGGAATCGTTGCCGGATGCT
>CAYZWQ010000063.1:12023-13979 GCA_964481355.1 uncultured Chitinophagales bacterium | reverse complement strand
TATCATAAACCACGGAAAGTCGATTGAGGAGATGGCACGTCGGCATAGTGCAGATCCTGCCGCCAGGCAGACGGGCGGACTCATTCCTCTCATGAACATGGCGGAGCTAGTCCCTGAATATTCGGCAGCTGCAGCCGCGCTCGAACCCCGGCAGGTTTCAGAAGTGGTCGAGACGCTCTTTGGGTTCCATGTGATTCGCCTCAACCGACGTGTTGCCGACCAGATCGAAACGAACCACGTCCTCATACAGATCAGCAGCTCCGAGTCGGAAGACGAAGTTGCGATCAGGAAGCTTGAGGCCATACGCGACAGCTTGGTGAACCATGGTAAAAGTTTCACCGAAATGGCTCGAAGGCATTCCGACGACAAGGCAACCGCACCCTTTGGAGGCAGGTTGATGGACCCCATGACACGCGACACCATGCTCGACGTCGACCGGCTTGATCCTGCCCTCTACAGCATGGTCATACTTCTTGACAACGTGGGCGACATCTCGGACCCCAGGCCTTACAACGTTCCACCAAGTGCAAGCCAACGTGAGCTGAGGAAGGCATATCGATTGGTTCAGTTGCAAAAGAAAATACCGGAGCACAAGGCAAATCTCGACGACGATTACGAACTCATTGCCAATTACGCGCTGCAGCGTAAACAGTTGGTCATGCTCTCCCAGTATTTGGACGAGCTTCGTAAATCAATTTACGTCGAGTACAAAATTACCGTGCCAAACCGAATCTAATCAGGCAGCTTTCCCATGCAGACAACAACAATGGATCCAGTAAAGGCAGCAGAATCGTTCACAGAGTCGTTCGAGAGGCTAAAGAGCGAGATCGGAAAGATCGTGGTTGGACAAAATGACGTCGTCGACCTCTTGCTCATAAGTCTGTTTTCGCGGGGGCACTGCGTGCTCGTTGGTGTGCCCGGCCTTGCCAAAACGCTGCTTGTCAGGACCGTTTCCGAAGCGTTGAACTTGAGCTATAACCGAATTCAGTTCACACCCGACCTGATGCCTGGCGACATAACGGGCACCGAAATCATTGAGGATGATCGTAACACTGGGCGTAAGGCGTTTAAATTTATCAAGGGTCCGATCTTTGCGAATATTGTGCTTGCCGACGAAATTAACCGGACCCCTCCCAAAACTCAAGCTGCATTGCTAGAGGCCATGCAAGAGTATCATGTGACTGCAGCGGGGAACACCTACGAATTGGAACGGCCATTTTTTGTGCTTGCAACACAGAATCCGATCGAACAAGAAGGCACGTATCCTCTTCCTGAGGCTCAGCTTGATCGATTCATGTTTCACCTCCAACTTGATTACCCAAGTTTTAATGAGGAAATCGAGATTGTTTCGCGAACCACGGTTTCGAGTGAAGCCAAAGTAAATTCCATCTTGAGCGCCGACGAGATCAAGTCGTTCCAGCAGCTTGTACGTGAGGTGACAGTACCTCGGCAGGTGCTTGAAAATGCCGTCAAACTCGTCAGTCTGACCAGACCGGATGGAAATGGTTCACCAGATTTTGTGAAGCAATATCTTAGCTGGGGTGCTGGGCCACGAGCATCGCAATATCTGATTTTGGGTGGGAAAACTCGTGCATTGTCGAGGGGAAGGTTTAATGTTACTGACGAAGACGTCAAATCGCTGGCACTGCCGGTCCTGAGGCACCGTATTGTGACCAATTACACGGCAGAGGCCGAGGGTGTGGATGTTGCCGGCGTGATTAAGCGGTTGGTCGACACTGTTTATCGTTGAGCATGTTAATTGACATCCTAATTTTTGCTGCCGGGCTCGTTTTCCTCACCGTTGGGGCTAAAATCTTAGTTGATGGGGCTAGCCGAATTGCGCTGGCACTGGGTGTGTCTCCACTTGTAGTCGGCATGTCGATCATAGCATTCGGGACATCCATGCCTGAATTCGTCTTTAACCTTACCTCGTCAACCACAGATGCCTCAGACCTT
>CAYZWQ010000063.1:0-12013 GCA_964481355.1 uncultured Chitinophagales bacterium | reverse complement strand
GCCAACATTGCACTCATTTTGGGAATTGTGGCCATCCTGAAGCCGGTGTCGATATCCTCTTGGGTCATTAGAAGGGAGTATCCTTTCATGGCTCTGACTGCCATGATGCTGTTCGCATTTTCGCTCGACGGGAATATCAGTCGTTCAAACGGTGTCGTTCTTGCGGTCATTTTTGTTGGATTTCTCTATCTGCTGTTCAAAACCGGCAAAGTTGTCAAAGATGCTGAGATATTTAGCGAGGTAGCACGCCCCAAACCAGAATGGACTAAAAACGGAATGTTCGTTATTGCAGGGCTCGGGGGTCTCATTTACGGTGCTGAGCTGATGGTCGATTCGGCAACATCAATCGCACTCACACTGGGTGTGTCCGAGATGGTGATTGGTGTCACGATCGTTGCCATCGGGACATCCCTCCCGGAATTGGCGGCATCAGTGGCGGCCATCATCAAGAAGGAGAACGACCTCTCGCTTGGGAACATCGTTGGCAGCAACATTTTCAATGTCCTTTTTGTAATTGGGTTCGTCTCCATCTTTTCCCCTTTGGTGGTCTCCGACATTTGGACACTGCCGTTTCACATGCCTTACATGTTGCTTGTCGTACTCTTGATCCTACCGTTATATGCCTTCACCAAGAGCATCAATAGAGTTGGAGGTGTGCTACTGCTACTTGTTTACGCAACCTATCTATTTTACTGCTACAGGATCAGTGTGACTGGAGGATTGTGATGCAGGTCCTAGGGATAGTTTTGTTGCTGTTGTCGCATCTGCAGATCGAACCATCCGAGAAATTGAAAGTATGGGTCTACTTTGAGGGCAAATCGCACCCTGTGTGTGAATACGACGTCATACAATGCCATCTGTTACCACCAGACCGAGCAAACATCGACGCCTTCCAAATCTTTGGCTTCGATATCGTCAACACAAGCAATTGGCTTAACGCGATCGTTATTCAAGCTGATTCAACACAGATCGAATCGGTTCGCAGACTGGATTTTGTTACAGACGTTCAACCAGTTGGCAGGTTCAGCCCGGCGCATTCCTTATCCTACGATGTCTTTCCCTCCCTTGATGAAGTACCTTCTCCATTTGGCGGGTCGTATGCAGACCTCCTGATGAATGTTTATGGTCAATCAGCAAATCAGCTCCTGTTTCACAGAATTGATCAAGTGCACGATTTGGGTTTTGACGGCTCCGGCGTGATAGTGGGAATCATGGACGGGGGGTTCGATGTGAGCCACGAGGTATTTGAGCATCTGAGATCAAATCAGCGCATACTTGCAGAGCGTGATTTTGTCGACGGTGGTAACGACACGAAACGCAATGTCTCCGATCCCATCTATCACAGCCATGGAACTTCGGTAGCCGCTATCATAGCCGGCATGAAGGAGGGCACCCTGATGGGTGTTGCACCTGGTGTGTCGCTCGTTCTGGCACGAACGGAAGACGACAAACAGGAAGCCCCCATCGAAGAGGACAATTGGGTCGCAGCCATCGAGTGGATGCAAACCTTGGGTGTGCAGGTTGTGAACTCATCGCTGGGTTACAGCATTTTCGACAGCCAGCCTACAGCCAGTTACAGTTATGAGGACATGGACGGAAAGACATCCGCGATTGCAAGAGCCGCTACGAAAGCAGCAACTGTCTTTAACATGGTTGTTGTGGTCTCTGCAGGAAATGAAGGCAACAGTACATGGAGATATATTACGACTCCTGCAGATGCCGACTCCATATTGGCTGTAGGCTCATTGACATCGACAGGTGTCAGGATATCATCAAGTTCTGTCGGCCCTACCTCTGACGGTCGTATCAAGCCCGATGTGTCAGCTCGGGGACATAGTGTTTTTTCAGCCAAAAGCGACCCGGCGAACAGTTACGGCAATGTGTCGGGCACCTCATTCGCTGCACCGCACGTTGCTGGAATGATGGCGTTGGCACTTCAGGCACGACCAGGTATGGCTGCAATTTGGTATGTTCGTCAAGCGCAAAAGGCATCGTCGAAGTATCCCAATCCGGATAATCTCACCGGATACGGAAAGATCGATGCACTCGATCTTATATCTGGCGTCACAACATCCATCCAAGACGAATCCACCCCGAACCTGCCCGACGACCTCTTCGTCGTTCGCAATTTTCCAAATCCATTCAACCCGTCGACAACGATTTCTTATGAGATTCCCGTTGGATGGAGTCTGCAAGTTGTCACAATTATAGACGTCATGGGGCGAACGGTCGCAACCGTGAATGGCGCAAGCGTTTCAGCATCAGGCACTCTGCAATGGAATGGATTCACCACTGAGGGTTTCAGAGCTGCCAGTGGCATCTACTTCGCAAAATTTCAATTCACAAATGGTGCCGTCTCCAAAGTTCAGTTACATCCCATGAGCCTTGTCAAATGAACGACTGGATTTTCAAAGGATTTGAGACACCCGTATCTGTGTGGATTGTAGCCGTCGTCCTCGTAGTGGCGATTGCCGTTACCGTTTGGTCATACCATCACCTGCGTGTCACAAAATTACAAAAGGCGAGTCTTATCGGGTTGAGAATTTTGGCCTTTTGTGCGCTGGCTTTGGTACTTCTGAATCCCGTAGTACAACGTATCGGCACCGAGACGGTACGAAACCGTCTACCTGTATTGTTCGACAACAGCCTGAGTTCGGGCATATCCATCGGAGATTATGCCGGATCGGCGAGTTATTCGCAAGCAAGAGCTGTTCTCGATGGTATCGACACTTCTTCCGTTCAGTTGTTGCCGTATGCTTTCGACAACGACTTGGTGTCAGTCGATTTCGACTCACTCGATCTTACCGGCCGCGAAACGGACATTGCAATGGCCTTGGGTACCATATCAGAGCTCGAACGCGACGCCAGTGCCATCCTCCTTTTTACCGACGGACAGTACAACTCCGGACGTGACCCTCGCTTTGTGGTCGACCGGATGTCACAGCCTGTTTTTGTCGTCGGTTTGGGAGATTCGACTCGAACCCGCGATGTTCTCATCCAAAATGTCGTCAACCCCGACATTGCCTACAAAGACACGAAGGTTCCCATAGAAATTATGGTTTCCAACGACGGATTTTCCGGACAAGTAACCATGGTCAGCTTACGCTCGGGCGATCGTGTTGTCGATTCTAAGCCGGTAGTATTCCGCTCGGATCGTTCGGTCCAGGCTGTTACCTTCGAGCTGCCCGTCGATATTGAGGGTCTGCGTCAATATGAAGCCGTTGTCGAGCCACTCCAGGGCGAGTGGACTGCTCGAAACAACAGGGTATCGTTTTCAATCGATGTTTTGGACAACAGGTTGCGAGTACTGCTCTTAGCGTTTGAAGTGCATCCTGACGTCAAAGTAGTGCAAAATATCCTTGAGGTGGATGAGAGCGTCTTCTCACGATCTCTCACATGGATCGGTGGTGAGAGGTTCATAAATGGCCCGTTGCCGACAAATTCCGATACGCTGGACCTTATCGTCCTATACGGCTTCCCACACAGTGGAATTCCGCAACGTCTATTGGATCAAGTAGGTTCGCTGCTGTCGAGCACGTCGTACATTTTGGCGGCCTCTCCCCTTTTTGATCCTGCCTTGGCGATGCGACGTCTCGAGGGAAGCATTCCGTTGGCGCTGCCACCCGTAAACTCACCCTTCGAGGTTGGCGTCACATTAAACAATGCTTCACGCGAACATCCTATCCTCAATTATGAACATCCTGACTATGATAGGGCACCTCGTTTATTTGGTCACATTCGCAACCTGAGGCCATCGCCGGGTGCTGAAGTGCTGATGACAGCCAATTTTAGGGGAGCAGAAGTAGATGCCCCCCTATTGGCTGTGCGCACTGTCGGAAGTCGACGGGCGGCCGTCTTAAACCTTTTCGGGTATTACGTTTGGAACTTGAACAACAATCCCATTGTGCGAAATGGCATTCAGGAGTTGCTTCGAAACCTGATCTTATGGACTGCCAGCCAGCCTGATGACCGGCGCTTGGTGATTAATCCGTCGAGAAGGGCATTCGACAGTGTCGACCCAGTGCAGATCAATGCGTTTTTGAAAGATGAATCTGGACTTCAAGTTTCGGATGGTACCATCAACTTGGAATTGAGACGCGACGGCGGCGAATCGACACCATATTCTCTGAATAACGATGGATTGGGAAAATATTCGATCGATATTGGCCAGCTTCCCGAGGGATTGTATAACTTTGAGGCCATTGCATTCCGTGGAAGTCGAGAAATTGACAGCAGAAATGGGCAATTCTCAGTGTCGGAGAATGTGATCGAGTACACGAACACACAACGCAACGACCCTCTGCTTCGCGACATTGCAAGCTCATCGGGAGGAGCATACCTCAGCTGGGACCAAGCCGGTGAACTGCTGCGGTTGCTCGAAACACTGAATCTTCAGAGTCCGGGTGAAAGGCTGGTGGCCTTCGACTGGTATCCGTACCGCAGAATCGGATGGTTTTTACTCGCGTTGGCTTTCCTGACAGGAGAATGGGTACTCAGAAAGTACCTGGCGTTGCCCTAGAACTGAATCCTAATCTAGTTTTTTGGGACGTCGTTTCGGGCAGTAGCAGCTGAAAGTTCCCTTTGCGCTTTTGCAATATTTCGTCTTGCCATTATGAGCATGATGGCCATTCCCAAAATGATGACGAGGCTAATTCCAAGATAGATGTAAAGATTGTCAGACCTTGGTCTGGCGATCGTACCCCAATCATCAACCTTGGTGTCAATTGCCGAAATGTCTTCCATCGTGATCAACTTTGATTCGATCATCATGGGGGCCCAATTTTCCTTGACTTCGCTCGTCCAAAACTGTTTGAACATCTCATAATTACGGAAGTCAGCTTCAGTTACACCTGTATTCAGGCGTACCAGCGTAGTGTCCAGATAGGCATTGACGCTATTCACAAACTCCGCCTCGGAATCAAAATCACTCAGAAGAATCCCGTTGTCGGAGAAACTTCGATACATCGAGTTCCACATTGCGCCCCGAAGCCGTTGTTTCCAGGTGAGCAGTCTGTCATTCACAGACTGGTTGACCTTTGCCGCATTTTGTTTGCCTTCATAAATGGTGGATATCGTCATGCCGAGTTTTGTCCACATGTCCTCAAAGCGGTAGTGAAGATTGTCCATTTTGAGGTAGAAAGACGCATCGAATTCAGTGGAGCCCGATATGACGTCGATATTCTCGTCGATGATGGTTTGTATCATCTTGAGGGCGTGATCGTCGTTGTTCAGGCGGTTCACCCTTATCTCCTGTTCGGTACCGAGCAACTCGCGAAGTCTCGGGTCGTCGTAGGTCACAATGAGAGAATCCACAAACAGACGTATAAGCTCATCCCTCTCGTCGAGCCGCGATTTGTAGTCTCTCACCAGATTGCTCATTACTTCGCGTGACGCATTTGTCCTTGAAATGACGCGTCGGAGGGAGTCGGCCTGCAGGTTGGAGAACTGCAGCATCTCGGATATTCCCGAAATGCGCTGATTGAGCACGACGATTTCCTCGCGTTGTGAGTCGATTGTTTCAAGCTGTGACCTTTGAATCGCAACCAAATTTCTGAGATCACCGAGAATCGAACTGAATGTTCTCGGTTCAAGCACCTGATTTAAGAACGTTTGGTCTTGGGAATATTCCGATTCGATGTCGTTGATCACAATCAGCAGTGAGTCTGCATCAGCTGTGCGCAGGATGGTCATAATCGATTTTCGCACATCCTCCACCCTGCTTTCAAAGCCTTGTTTAATTTCCAGGTCTGACCTGACCTGTGCGCTGGTTTTTGCCGGAACGAGCAACAAAAGCGATAATAAAAGCCAAGCTGTTGAGAACGCCTTTGTTGATTTGAATTTGCTGTTGCTCATGTCATTGCCCCCCAACCAATCCTTCATGACTTAACATCATTGAAAGCGAACCACCGTCAATGAGCTGAATCATTGGGTTTCTTTGATTAAACGCAGGTTTGATTAAACCATCAGCCGATACGGGGACTTTCTTGTGAAGCTTCATGGCGTTTTCGGATGGTTTCATGATATAGACATTTTTGAAGCCCTGCGACGTGATGTAATAATATCCGCTCACATCTCTGATCACCCGATATTCCGCGTTCACCTGCGTGCTGTCGCCCGTTTCCAGATACTGTATGGGTCGAACACTAAACTTCAGGCCGTAACTTCGGTCACTCACACTGCCGCTTTGATCAGGTATCAACACAGATTCCAGAAGCATGGAGTAGTCGACCGACTTCAGCTCAAAAGTCGATTTGCAGCCGCCAAGCAATATGAAGGACATCACGAGAAGTTTCCATGCGTGACGACCCGTCAACGATATTGATTTCATGATAGATGGTAAATTCGGAGTAGATTCCATATTGTCTGGATACTTGGAATTCCTATTGAAGTTCCCGTCAGCGAAAGCGAAAAAATTCGTGTCAGTCGATTTTAATCAACGAGTGCACCGTAATGCCGTTCTTCAGTTTTTCGCGTCCCTTCAGAAACATAAGCTCAATGATGAAGGAATAGGCGATTACTTCGCCGCCTAGATTTTCGATAAGTTGCCGTGCAGCCCCTGCACTTCCTCCGGTTGCAATGAGATCGTCGTGAATGATGACTCTGTCGCCCGGTTTGATGGCATCATCGTGCATCTGGAGCTTACCTGTGCCGTACTCCAGCGCATATTCCACCTCTTTGTATGTTGATGGCAGTTTGCCCGGCTTGCGGATCGGAACGAATCCGGCATTGAGCGCAATGGCCATATTCGTTCCAAAAAGGAATCCCCTCGATTCCAACCCCACCACCTTGTCGACGGCAACTCCCACGTACGGGCGCACGAGGAAGTCGATGGTAAGTTTCATGGCATCCGGATTGTTCAGCAGCGTGGTGATGTCTTTGAACTGTATCCCTGGAATTGGAAAATCGTCGATCGTACGAATATTTTCCTTCAGATATTCAATAACGGCCTGTTCAATTTTTATCATGAAATCATGTTAGTATTTTTACACAACGTCCTAGTATACCAAAAATGGCGTACAGTTAAAATGACTCAACTCAGAAGGATATCGTGGCCAACGACTTGAACCCGCATCAAAAGTGGATGACGATGGCTTTAAAGCTAGCACAGGAAGCATCCGCGAGGGGTGAGATTCCAGTCGGAAGTGTGATCGTCAAAGATGATGTCCTAGTCTCATCGTCATACAATGAGGTCGAGGCACTCTCTGATGTGACGGCACATGCCGAAATGCTGGCCATTGGCAGAGCGTGTCAATCTGTCGGCAACAAGTACCTGTCGGGATGCACGATCTATGTGACCCTCGAGCCGTGTCCGATGTGTGCAGGTGCTTTAGTCTGGAGCAAGATCGACCGCATTGTTTTCGCGGCTATGGATCCAAAGGCGGGTGCATGTGGATCATTGTTCAATATTGCATCATCCCCCCACCTTAATCACCGCATCGACATCGTCCAGGGAGTTTTGGAAGAAGAGTCGGAGAGGCTTCTCAAAACTTTTTTTCAGGCCCGAAGAACATCCTAGCCCCGGTATAGGCGATTGTCTTTGATGTATTTCTCTACTTCCGGAACAACCAGGCCCTGAATTGATTGACCCTCGGCCACCATAGCTCGAATTTTTGTCGAGGATATCGGACGTGGCAGAATGTCGATGTATTGTACACCAGAGATTCGGTCTGCCAACGGGTTATTCGATTGATGCACAAAATCGCCGCGGCGCGCCACAAGAAGCTTCACGCTTTTCAACAATCGATCAGGCTCTTTCCAATTTGGAAGATCGTGGTACGCATCTTCACCGATACAGAGCCAAAACGTAGCCCCGGGATGTCTAGATTTCAATGCCTCCACCGTTCGATACGTATATCCGGGTTTGGGAAGCGTCTCTTCGATCAGGTTGATCTCAATACCGAACGTATTTGAAAACGTCATCTTGGCCATCGCCAAGCGGTGATGGTATGAAACCAAGCCGACACCATCTTTGTGAGGAGGTTCCGGCGAGACCAGAACCCATACCACATCGAGCATTCCTTTTTTTCTGAATTCCTCGGCCAGCCAAAGATGGCCTGTGTGCGGTGGGTTGAAACTCCCTCCGAACAGACCAATGTTCACAGCTAAAGCCCCTCTGTGACATCGACCGGAGGACCAATGCGCTCCAGGGCGGTTCGTGCCGTATTGTAGTACGACTCGGCCGTATCGCGATTTTTCCCGTTTGGGAACAGCTGGGTGTATCGCTGCCAGCTGTCAACGGCCATTTGATACCGTTCTGCTTGGCGCTCTGGCACGCTCATGTCGGCAAACAGTGTGTATGCTTGGACCTGCTTGGCAAGCGACTGTTCGGCATACTCCGTCTCGGGAAAGTTGTCGATGGTAACTTGGTAATACATTGCCGCGGAGTTGTACAGCTTGAGATTGAAATACATATTGGCGGATGTAAAGCTCTTTCTTGCCAATTTGTTGCGCATTTCATCGACCAGGCCGGCAGCTTCAGTTGCTTTTTCGGAATCTGGATACTTGCTGATGAACACCCTGAATAAGGTTATGGCACGCTCGGTGTCGGTCTGGTCAAGCTTGAACCGTGGACTGATCTTATAATAGGAATATGCCTCCATGAACTCGGCTTGTTCGCGACGTTCACTTCTTGGGTAAAAAGTGATGTACCTGCGGTACTCAGAGGCCGAAATGATGTACTCCCTGTTCTTGAAATAGCTGTCTGCAAGCAAGTACTGGGCCTCTCTGGCCTGGTCGGTACCTCTGCCAAGCGACAATACCGTCTCGAACGCCCTTGCCGCGTCGCCAAATTTCTGCTTGTCATAAAGAGCTTTGGCCTTGTCGAACGCCACATCGACGGTATCGCCGGGTTTGATGGCGTTCTTGTTGGCACAAGCACCCATTGTCAAGGCGATGAACATGAGCAGGAGAACCGAATGTGTTGTTCTATGAGTAAACATTAATTGTCACGTTGGATTAAGGAGTCAAACACGTGTTTGGCCTCCGAATAATACGGTGTATCGGCAAATACACCAAGATGGTGCATTGCGTTGGTGTAACGGTTGTGAATCTCCGTCTCGGCATCTGCAATGATGCCTAGATGTTCATATAAACGAACAATTGATGCAATTTGTGTGTCGGTAGCCGATTTTGATTCTAACACCTCACGCAACACCATTTTGTCCTCGTTCTGTGCTCGTTCGAGCGCCTTGAGCATCAGCCAGGTTTTTTTCCCTTCACGGATGTCGCCACCCACCTTCTTGCCAAACTTCTTTGGGTCTGCGACAACGTCCAAGAGATCATCCTGTATCTGAAATGCCAATCCTGCCTCTGTGCCGAGACGTTCCAAATGCTTGACTTGGTCGGCATCGGCCCCGGCAACCGTGCCGCCGATGGCCAGAGATGCCGACAGGAGCGCAGCAGTTTTCAGCCTGATCATTTCGAGATAGGCATCCATGCTTACATCGTCTGCCTGCTCAAATTGGATATCGTACGCTTGGCCTTCGCACACTTCGCGCACGGCTTTATGAAACAGGGTCAAAATATCTGAAAATTGCTTTCTGCTGATATCGGGATCGAGCGCATATGCCTGTAACTGTTCGTAGGCAATGCCAAATGTTAAATCTCCGGATAGCACCGCCAGAGGTATCCCCCACTTTCGGTAGACGGTCGGTTTGCCACGCCTGGTGTCGGCGTTGTCCATGATGTCGTCATGTATAAGAGTAAAATTGTGCAACAGCTCCAAGGCCAATCCTGCTGGGAGTGCTTTCATTGCTGTTCCACCGCACAGGAGAGATCCCATGAGCACCAATTTTGGGCGAAGCCGTTTACCCGGATCCATCATGGTATATCTGATTGGATCGTACAACCCCACGGGCTCTGGAGGAAGGTCAAGCCTCTCTATAGCCGGCTCAATAATGCTGAAGGATGAAAGGAGTGATTCCTGGGGAAATGACATGGCGTCAAGTTACGCAAAATTCTGCATAATGAGCTTACAAACGGCGTAGGAGATGCATTCCGAGTTCCCCCGTACATGCACATCCCAATAAGCACAGCGTATATTGAAGGTGACGTTTGAGTTGCTCATACCAGAGGTGCAACGCATCTTCACCGTCGTTGATCACGATTTTTATGAGCTCCCCTGCCATTGCCGCCATGTTGGCTCCCATGCATATGCATTTGACCATGTCGTGCGCCGATCGTACGCCGCCAGAACCGATAATTTCCATCTCCGGTAGATGCTGCGTCTTTATGTCGATGAGACAATTGCTGGTTGGAATGCCCCAATCATTGAATAAAACCGCGTCAGATTCTGATTCTGTACGACGCATGTTTTCCACTTTTGCCCAACTCACGCCTCCCGAGCCCGCCACGTCGATCACACGGACACCACATTCATGATAAAGAACCCTTGCAGTGGATCCTGAGATGCCGGCACCCGTTTCTTTAACGATCACAGGTACCGCCGACAGATCGACCAGACGCTTTATTCCGTCCTTGATGTTTTTAAAATGCCTGTCCCCCTCCGGCTGCATGAGTTCCTGAAGGACATTCAGATGAACTATGATCGCGTCAGCCTCGATCGGATCTGTCAGCGCACTCACAAAATCGGATGTTACCCCGTTTCTGAGCTGTGCTCCCCCGATGTTGGCGGCGATGAACGCATCGGGTGCCACATCCCTGACTACCGAGAACGTGCCCGTCAGGCTGGGATCCTCCAGCATTGCACGCATGCTGCCGACCCCCATCGGCAACTGATGCGTTTGGCAAAACCGCGCCAAGATTTCGTTCACCGACTTGCCTTCGGCATACCCGCCGGTCATGGAACTTACAAAGAGAGGTGACCCAAACGTACGCTGCAATAATGTGGTGGATAGGTCCACATCGGATGGCGATACTTCGGGAAGTGCACAATGCACGAAATCGTAGTTCTCGAAACCAGCCGTTTTGTAGTAATCGGCCTGACCAGATGCAGTGAGCTCAACATGCGCTTTTTTTCGGTCAGATGTTGCCAATGTTGGTTGAACTTATGATTGACGCCATACAGGCACGAAAGAACACGCCTCACCGTACATGACTCTGCTTGCCGAAGACATCAACTGGTTGGTCACGTATACATAAAGCGATGATGGTATGGGTTCGTCACCGCACCCTTTGACGAGTACTTTCTTGCCATTGTACTGCGACCAGTCGTGTTTATCTGCCGAGACGAGCATCTTCCACTCCCTCACGGATTCAATTGTCCCGAAATGAACCTCGGACACAATTCCTGCAGCTTTCGAAGCCAGCAACATCCACGCCCATTCGGGCACGATGGCGTCCGAACTGCAGTGCAAGGCCAGGATGCACCCAGCATACTGGGTGAAGTCGTGCGATTCGACCGCTTCACGGAAGTCTTTCTCCTTTAAAAGAAGCTCCATGAACAAGAAGGGCTTGATATCCAGACCTATGATCCTTGTCGTTGGCCTGAAAAGCTTCTCAATGTCGAGCGTTATCAAACCCGACTTTGCAACTTTGTTTACAATGGCTCCCGTGTCGCTCATACTGCAAACGATTCCCCGCACGAGCAGGTTCTGGATGCATTTGGATTGTTGAAATGAAATCCCTTACCGTTCAGACCGTCCGTGTAGTCGAGTTCGGTACCTGCGAGGTACAGGAAACTTCGCATGTCGATAACAACCGATACGCCCTGCTCAACAAACCGTTGATCGTTCTTCAGGGCTTTCGTTGGGTCGGTGTCAAAGTCGATCGCATAGCTCAACCCACTGCAACCCCCTCCAACCACGCCGAGGCGGAGGGCAATGTTATCGTCGAGACCCTGTTGGTCCCTGATGGACTTGATTCGCTCAACAGCGCGGTCTGTGAGTTTTATTGCAGCCATGTCAGATTATACGGATTCTATCTCAATATTTGGATCGATGCGCTTTACCATGCTTTCAATGGCATACAAAGTACCGGTAGTTGCTGTTGGACATGTGCCACATGCTCCTTGATAGTGTACTCGGAGTCGGTTATCCTCGAGTCCGAGCACCTT
>CAYZWQ010000062.1:0-14039 GCA_964481355.1 uncultured Chitinophagales bacterium | reverse complement strand
CCATCGTCGTCCTTCACCAGGCCTTGCTCGACCGCAGCGTTGTAGTTCTTCGACTCGTCGTCGAGCAAATTCGTGTTGAACGCTGTCGATGCGAGCGAGCCAATGAGCAAAACGGCAAATCCGACATGGGTGAGCGCCCCACCTGCCAATTTCGGCGACCTTCGGGTTATGTCGACCAGTATCCACCCGTTACCGACGAGCGCGAAGATGGTAGTCATGAAGTACGCCATGTACACTGGGTTGTCGACGCTTCCAAGGATGATGGCTGCAACTGTGATGACCGCTGTAACGACCACGGGCCACATCAAGATCGTGGCAAGCGTCTCCGTGCTGTCGACTCGCTTGCGCCATATGACTTGTCCGATCACGGTCAGGACGGCAAGGATCATGCCCAGGGGCATGGTCCAATTGTTGTAGAAGCTTATCTCCGGTGGTGTTGGGTTTTCGCTGAAAAGCCTGCCAAGGATGGGGGAGCTTGTGCCAAGTATAATCACCATTGCCGTGATGAAGAGCATCATCGACCCTGTGAAGACCAAGAAGTCGGGGCTTAGGATGGGCGACGGATCTTTGGATCCCGGGAGCTCCTTGAACCGAATGGCAAGCAGCCAAATTCCAATGATGGTGTTCACAAGCATGAACAGCAACAGTTGGTTGTAGAGTCCCAGATCCACAAAGCTGTGCACCGAAGCATCGCCCAAAATTCCCGAGCGCGTCAAGAATGCCTCATACAGGATCAGCACATAGGCAAAAATCGCAAACAGGAACGACGCCCGCATGGCACCCGATTTTTTTCGCTGGATGAGCATGGTGTGAATGCCTGCCACGCCAAATATCCATGGCACGATACTGGCGTTTTCGACCGGGTCCCATGCCCAAAATCCACCGAACGACAGGGTTACGTACGCCCAGTATGCCCCAAGAAAGATCGCCACGAAAAGGCACAGGTTCGCCGCAAGGGTCCATGGAAGCGCCGGTGTGACCCATTCGGTGTAGTTCCGTTTCCACAAGGCTGCGAGCGCGAACGCAAAGGGCACCGTCATCATGGCAAACCCCATGAACAGGATTGGCGGGTGGATCACCATCCACGGGCTTCGGAGCAAGTCGTTCAGTCCACGGCCGTCGGCCGGCACGAAATCGGGGTTGGCCTGGAGGAAGGGGGCATTCGGCATCTCGTCGAGGAGCGTGCGGAAAGGACTTGCGCCAATCTTGAGCCCAAAGATGTTCCAGCCGAGGGTCATCGAAAACAGGAAGGCAAGGGAGAGCGTCATGAACAGCAGCACGGGAGCGCGGTAACTGGGCGGACTCCATTTCATCAGGCCGACCGTGGTGAGCGAAGTGAAGAATATCCACACCAGGAAACTGCCTTCCTGTCCGCCCCAGAGCGCCGCCACCAAATAGCGCAGGGCCAAATCGGTGCTGGTATAGTTATAGACGTAAAAATATTGGAACTGATGCGTGACCAACAGATAAACCAAGGCGCCCATTGATATTACGGTTGCCAGGAGCACGCCGAAATTCATCCAATTGGCGATTTTAAAGTCGCGCAACGAATCCCTGTTGATCGAACGATAGTAGAGCACCATCGCCAGAAGAGTAAGAACAAACGCGACCGAAAGCGAAACGTGACCAATGGTTGCGAGCATTGCGGGAAGTAAAAAGTTGAAAGAAAAAATACCGCAGATCAAATAGATCTATTTGATCATAAGATCAATTTGGTTTTATGGGACTAACCCTGCCGAGCGAAGCGAGGCATCCCACTTCACCCCCAAGAGGCAGCCTTGTCATTCTGAGCTGACACACTGAGCCGAAGGCGAAGTGTCGGCGAAGGACCTTCTGATCACATGAGAGCAGCACCTCACTGTGTCGGCGAAGGACCTTCTGATCACTCATGCACGGCGCGTTCAAACTCGGCCTCTCGTCCGTCGTTGTATTTTGAGGGGCACTTGAGCAGCATATCGTGTGCGTAGAAGATGTCGTTGCGCATCTCGCCGATCACCACAAGCTGATCGGCCTGATCAAAGTTGCTGGGTTTCGCCTGGCCGTAGATCACGCGGCGCGTGTTGCCCTTTTCGTCCGTCATGTGAAACGAAAAGGACTTCGATTCCACCGAAAAGCCGGCGGGCATGGCTTGGTTCCATTTACCGACCACATGGATGTTCGTCGAGGTTCTGCCGGTGGCACTCTCAAAGTCGGTGTAGGTGCTGATGCTGTTCCCAAAATTGTACAACAGCAGAGATGTGAAGAGTGTGATGGCAATGATGCCAAAAACGAGGCGTGGTTTCATTCTTTTACGGAGGATGCTGTTTCTTGTTCAATTCTGCCGAGTCGGCGGTCAATCTTTACCATGTACACCAACAACACAAACCATATGATCAATGTTACCCCAAGGACCACAAAAATAAGGTCGTTCGATGCCATCGCGTTGATGAAGGCATTGTTCTCGGATGCTTCGACCGGCTGCCAGATGTCGGAGTATGCCTGAGTGAGGGTGTCGACTGCCGCTGTGGTGTCCGGCTGGATCATACGCTTGAGTCCGATTTTTGGGATTCGATGTGCTGTTGAAGGGCGTTGGTGCGACGTACGAGATCATAGACCCAGATGCCCAACCCGATAAAGGCAACGGCAGCCGGATAGAACACATAACGCAACACGGGGGCTGTAATTTCACTGAAGGCGGGATTTCCGTCGGCACCAGGATGCAGGCTGGGGAGCTGCCTGGGCAGGATGTACAGCAGGAACGGAATCGTCGTTGCCGCAAAAATATTGTACACGGCACTCAGTCGCGCCCGCTTTTCAGGATCCTCGATGGCATACCGCAACATGAGGTACCCTACATATATCGTCATAGCCATGGCAGCCATGTTGATCTTCGGCTCGGCGAAGGTCCACCACGTGCCCCATGTGAAACGGGCCCACATCGAGCCCGTCATGAGGCCGCAAATTCCGAACAACATTCCGGCCTGTGTAGCTGAAAGCGCCTTCAAATCGAGCGTCATGTCGCCCTTTGCCAAGAAGCGAATACTGTACACCACACCCATGGCGAAAAGAGTCGACATAGCCATCCACATTGGCACATGAAAAAACAGATTCCTTGCCGTTTCTTCGAGAATGGGTATTTTGGGGATTCTCAACAGGAACCCGGCCACAAGCACGCCCGTTACCATGACGGCAACGACGTACTTCCAGGCCTTGAGGCGGTATGGCGGATGTGACATCGCAGGCATATCCGTCAAATATACCAAATTTCCGATTCTGTCCCCGAAAAATCGACGCTCACAATGAGTAAAACGCTGATTTTTAGACCCACAAGGTGGCTTCTGCTGCCATCTGCACTCCTTTTCGTTTGCCTTCTTCTTGCAAACCTTTGGGTTCTCAATCTCGATGACAAAACCACATGGCCGGCAGTGGTGATCTACGCATGCACGTTTGTCATGGCAAGTCTGGTATATCTTGAAAACCGGCGCATAAAAAGATCGGCATTCCACATCAGCGACCACTCGATCCAGATACAGACACCCAAAGTTGATGCCACTGTCAGCTTGGTGACGATCAACGCGGTCGCCAGCAAGCCACACTGGCGATTGCCGTTCACCGGTTATGGGAAAGTGATCGTTACGGCAAACGGCCGTGAACATGTGATGGATGGCATAAAAGATGCCTCTTCAGTGGCCGATGTTATCAGACAGGCAGTCGAGGACGCCATTTCACGACAAAATAGACGCAACCGGCCAGCTTTTTTTCAACCGCCAACCCACGCCGCGGGAACATTGGAACTCATGAACGACCTGGTTGGACTTTGGCAACAGGGCATGATCAGCGACGAGGAATATCAGAAAGAGATCGGCCGATTACAACGCAAAGCCTGACATGGCACTCTCAACCAATCAAATCGAATTTTTGCGGGGCTTGGCGCGGTCATTCTTCGATGATCACACCCGGCTCTATAGGTTTGACTACCACGAAATCGCCCGCATAAAACGGCACGCGGTTGTCAGTATGGACCATGCATTCCACCCCTTTTAGCTGCACCCTGTAGGTGACGTCATGTCCGCGGAACTCCCTCGAAAGCACTACGCCCTCCACACCGTCGGTACCGGATCCCGGCTTTTCGAGCACGAGGTGTTCGGGCCGAATTGACACCAGCACATCTCCGCTAGCAGGACGGTCGACCATGACGGTCCCCACCGCCGTCTTGGCCTGCCACCCTTCGGCAGTTGCCTTCACAAGATTGGTCCTCCCCAAAAATGCCGCGACAAAATCAGTCCTCGGGTATTTATAGACATACTCGGGAGTACCCACCTGCTCAATTTTCCCGTTCCGCATCACGGCGATGCGGTCAGCGAACGACAGCGCTTCCTCTTGGTCGTGTGTCACCAAAATAGCACTGATACCCGACTTTTTGATGATGGCACGAACTTCCTGACGCGTGCTGTGGCGAAGCACGGCGTCCAAGTTGGAGAAGGGCTCGTCCAGGAAAAGAATGGACGGCATGGGGGCTATGGCGCGGGCCAGTGCCACTCTCTGTTGCTGTCCTCCCGACAACTCCGACGGCTTGCGCTTCTCAAACCCCTTCAGGCCGGCTATCATGGTCATGTGGTCGATACGCGACTCCCGCTCAATTTTGGTCATGTGACGCAGCCCGAAAGCGATATTGTCGTGCACGTTGAGATGCGGAAAGAGCGCGTATTCCTGGAATACGAAACCAATTCCCCTCTTTTCCGGCGATGTGTGCACCGAAGGCCCGTCGACGGTGGTGCCCCTCAGCTCGACACGGCCCTGATCGGGACGCTCGAACCCGGATATGATGCGCAGGGTGGTCGTCTTGCCGCATCCGCTGGGACCCAGGATCGCGAAGATTTCGTCGGGGTTCACCGTGAAGCTCACATCGTTGACCACCGGATCGGCATCGGGACGAAACCGCTTGGTGAGACCCTGAACGTCGAGAACCGGATTCATCGAGCCCTCCACTCGCGCGAGAACAATGTGCCCACGAAGATGCTCGAAAATGCAAGGATAGTAAGAGCGTAAGGACCTGCATGCGAGAACATGGCCTCGTTCGTGAAGCTCCACACATTAACGGAAAGTGTCTCGAAACCTATGGGGGACAATATAAAAGCCATCGGTAATTCTTTCATACACGACAAAAAAACAAACGAAGCACCGGCAATCATTCCGTTGTTGAGCAAGGGTAGCGTGACCTTCCGAAAAGCGGCCCATTGAGTGGCACCCAACGATCGGGCAGCTTCCTCTAGCCGCGGCGGCGCCTGAAGCAACGCGCTGCGGATCGGCCCCAGAGCTTCGGCCAGAAAATGGGCTGAATAGGCAAATATAAGCAGAAACAGCGTCTGGTAAAGCCACGGCATTGCGCTGAGACTGAAGAAGACGAATGCCAGTGCCAACGCCAACGGCGGTATGGAGTAGCCCAACCAGGCGAACCTCTCGAACAGTTTGGACAGTTTCTTCTGATTCCTCACCGACATATATGCCAGTGGCAAGGCAATGGTCGCCGCCAGAAATGCCGACGGCATGCTTACTGAGAGCGATGAGCCCAACGCCTCGAACAAGCCCGACAAATTGAAACTCGCCGTGTTGTTCGTCGCCCAGAAGATGATCGTTGACACCGGAACCACCAAGGCTAGAAAGGTCAATCCGACAAGGCCTGTGTAAGCCGGGATTCGCCATACGCCCAACTTGGAACGGTGACCCACTCTCGACACACCGGAGCTTGTACGGTGCAACTTGATGCCGCGCAGAAGCTTGTATTCCACTACCAGAATTGTGCCCGTGATCGCCAGCATCATGAGTGCGATCCAAGCCGCATAGATTCGGTCATAAGATGCCGTGTACTGCAAAAATAATGCGTAACTGAACGTCTCGAAACGCATGAGTGAAACCGCCCCGAAGTCTCCAAGCACGTAGAGCCCAATGATGAGGGATCCAGCCCAAAAGGCCGGCTTCAGCTGCGGAAAGACCAAGTGACGAAGAACGCCCTTGTTTTTGTACACCAGCGAGCGTGCCGCGTATTCCAATGCCGTATCCAGACCTGACAGGCCGGCCTTGAGATTGAGAAACATGTACGGGTAGGTGTACAACGATATGGAAATGAGTGCACCGAAGTATCCGCTCAACCTAGGGGTTTCGAGGCCGAAGACCGTGAATAGGAGTCCATTGGCCCCTGTGAGCCCCATGAGCGTGTAGGCCAACATGTATCCGGGTATCGCCAACGGAAGGACGCTCACGAGCGTAAAAAGCGATTTATACTGAATATCGGTACGCGTGAGCAGCCATGCCAGCGGCAGGCCAATGGACGTCGTGACTGCCAAGACCCCTGCCGTCAACAGCACCGTGTTCGTGAAAAGCTCGAACGTGCGCCATCGCCACACCAGGCTCACAACCGTGTCGAGGTCGGCCTCAAATGCCTTCGACACCAGGTAGACGACCGGTATGACCACGGCCATCGAAACGAGTGCCGAGATGACAGAAAATATCCCGTTAAGCGATAAGAGACGGGACATCCGACTCAGAGAAGCCCAACCTCACGGAGAAGGGCAATTGTGGCCTCAAGGTCCGCGATCTTCTCAAGATCGATCTCTGGCGCCACCTCGCGGGCTGGGTAGATCGATCCGCTTCCGTCCTCAATGTCAATGACGGGATATTCGAAGATCTCGGTCGATATGTAGCGCTGAGATTCGTCGGAGAGGATGAATTTCAGGAACTCCTCGGCAGCGGCGGCGTTCTTTCCAGTCGTTATCAGACCCACGCCCGCCACGTTCAGCATGTTTCCGACGTCGCCGGAGTCAAAGTAAGTCTGCTCGACGGGAAAATTTGCGTCCTCATCCTTGTTCCGAAGCAGATAATAATGGTTGGTGATGCCGTAGTCGGCCTCGCCTGCTGCGATGCCCTGAAGGATGGCGTTGTTATTGGTGAAGGCTACAGCGCCGTTGTTTTTCATGGCAAGGAGCCAGTCGCGCGTGCGTTCAACGCCATGAAGTTCGGTCATGGCACTTACGAACGCCTGAAAGGACCCGTTGCTGGGAGCCCAAGCCACTTTGCCTGCATATTTCGGATCGGCGAGGTCGAACACAGACTTGGGAAGGTCGCCCGCCGCAACCCTCGAAGATGAATAGGCAAGTACGCGTCCTCGGCCGCTGGTGGAAATCCAAGTGCCCGCGCCGTTCACGAAGGAGCTGTCCAGCAAGGCCATGATGTCGGATGGGATAGCCCGTAACATGCCGGAATTTCCCAGAGCGCCCAGCGCACCGGCGTCTTGCGCCCAGAACAGATCTGCAGGCGATTGTTCACCCTCTTCCATGATGGCAATGGCGAGCTGCGAAGTGCCTCCGTACTTGACCTCAACCTGGATGCCGGTCTGGTCGGTGAACTTCGTGATGAGGGGCTCGACCAGTGCCTTTGAGCGGCCTGAATAGACGACGAGACTGCCGGTTGACTCGGCCTCTGGGGAGGATGTTGAGGTGTTGTTCGTGCACTGGGAAGTAAACACCAATAAGGCAGCAAATGTCAGAGCCTTGGGAAATGAGAATTTCATGCGCGTACGTGGGATTTGGGACAATTTAATTAAGACTTAATCTAAATAAAATCTGGGTCTTTGTAAACACAAGCAAGGTGACGAGCTGCCCATTTTATTTTTATTTAGATCAATTCTATGTAATTGTTGCATTCGGTGGGGATGTGCCCGTAAATTAGACCCGTTCTAAATAGTGTGTGGAAGTATTCTAAAACCAGGTAATCGTAGCCATGCTCAAAATCATCTGCCTGCTGGCATCATCACTACTCCTCTGCAAAGGGCAAGTCACCGCCCAATCAAATTCTAATCAGGCCAAGCAGGACTCGATCCGCAAAATTTCCATGCCACAAGTCGATGTGGTGGGCAGCCCGAACCGCCTGATCCGGATACCAGGATCGGCGTCGGTGGTCCTGAAAGCAGAGTTGGACCGCACAGCACCGGTCAGCGGCAACGAAGTGCTCCGGAGGGTGGCTGGACTCCACGTCGTAGACGAGGAGGGTCTCGGCCTGAGGGCCAACATCGGCATCAGGGGCCTCAATCCAGACCGTAGCCGCACCGTACTGATGCTTGAGGACGGAGTGCCGGTGGCGCTTGCCCCTTATGGAGAACCCGAAATGTACTTCACGCCGGCTATGGACCGCATGATTGGACTCGAGGTGCTCAAGGGCAGCGGATCCATTCTTTACGGCCCGCAGACGTTTGGTGGCGTCATCAACTATCTGACTGCGAATCCACCAGCCACACCGACGTTCAACGCACTGGTGCGTGGCGGTCAGGAGGGCTTTTTCACCGGCAGGTTCAGCTATGGCACAACGGTCGGCAACACCGGCTTTGTGGCCTCCTACCTGCGCAAGCAAGGCGAAAACGTCGGCTTGGTGGATTACGGCATCCACGACATCAACACCAAGTTCAAGATGGTGCTCGGCAGCCGCTCGGTGCTTGGCGTGAAGCTCGGGTTGTACGACGAAAGCAGCAACGCAACCTATGTCGGACTCTCGCAGCCAATGTTCGACAGCGGAAAATACGACTTTGTGCAACTTGCACCCGACGACGACCTGAGCATCCGCAGGTACTCGGGCTCGGTGAACCACCATTTTTTCTTCAGCGACGACGTTCAGCTCAAGACGACCGCCTTCGCCTACACGACGACCCGAAACTGGGCGCGCCAAGATTTCACGAACACACCAAACGCCGGCACAAGCTACATTCGCACGGTCGGCGACACGGGTGTTCCAGGTGGCGCGATTTACTTCCTCGACCGCACCGGCAACCGTAACCGCTCCTTCGAGGTCTACGGCTTTGAATCGCGCATGAGCGTCAACTTCCATGCAGGCAACCTGAAAAGCGAGCTGGATGCCGGCATTCGCTTCCTTTCTGAACGCGCGCTCGAGCAGCGGATCGACGGCAACGTCGCCCGTCCGAAATCAGGCACCCTGCGCGAGGACGAAATCCGGACCGGACGTGCAATCAGCGCCTACATCCAAAACAGGCTGTATGTCAACGACCAGTTCACGGTCACCCCCGGTTTGCGCCTGGAAAGCTTTTCGTACGAACGCGACATCATGCGCCTGAACAACGCCAACGTTTCCGTAACCGAAAGCGATGGGCTCGTGCAGCTCATTCCCGGCATAGGGCTGAATTATGTGCTTCAGGGCGGATCGTCGGTCTTCGCCGGCGCACACCGCGGTTTTGGTCCCCCAAGAGTGAAAGATGCCATCAGCAGCGCCGGCACGTCCGAACAGCTCGACGCCGAGCTCAGCTGGAATTACGAAGTGGGAACGAGACTGCGCCCAACCGACGGATTCGATCTTGAGGCTACAGCATTTTACATGAGTTTCACGAACCAGATCATTCCTGTCTCGGAATCTTCCGGCGGAACCGGCCAACCCGGTGCATCCGGATTGGTGAACGGTGGCGCGACGGAGCACAAAGGCTTGGAGCTTTCGGCCCGCGCCAACGTCGGAGATCTGGCGGGCAATGGACTGAACCTGTTGCTCGGGGTGAATGCCACATTCTCGGATGCCACCTTCAGCAGCGACCGTTTCGTGGCGAGCTCCGGATCCACGGTCAACGTGAAGGGCAACACGCTTCCCTATGCGCCATCTTCCATGATTGGGGCCACGGCAGACTGGCAATCGCGCAGAGGCATAGCGTTGGGGCTGTCTGGAACCTATGTCGGACGTCAGTACGGTGACGTGCTAAATGCCTCCGCAGGAAGCCTGAATGGTCGCAACGGCGAAATCCCAGCTTGGTTCATCATAGACGCAAACTTCAAGGCGCCATTGAGCTTCGTCGATGGCTTGGGATTCAGCGTGAGCGTCAAGAACCTTCTCGACGAGCGGTACATGGTGAGCCGGCGTCCGCAGGGAATACGTGTCGGACTTCCTCGGTTCGTGACAGCCGGCTTCGAACTGACCCTTTGACACCACATAGTATTTGACACACAACCTCAGCCGCCACCCCTTGAAAGGGGTGGCGGTTTTTTACGAAAACGACAAAGAACATACATGAAGTCCGTATGGCTTTTTTATAGATAACTTTGTTAATTATTAATCTGCTTCTCGGGATGTTTGGACAAAAATTATTTAATTTTTTCTTGTTTTAGTGTAAATAATTAAAAAATCGCTTCCAATATATCTTTTATTTAACTATCAGTTACCTATTGCCTTAATTATTAATTAATACCGTCAACCATATTCGAACTACATAAGGCATCCAAACACCCACAAACAGCCTCTGCGTCATCCGTGGGCTTGTTTTCGCAAAATAGTTTAGGTATCTAGGGCGAGACACGAGACACGAACATTCGAACTCGAGCTTGGCAAACGACATAGATAACATTTCGTAGATGACACAACATCCAGAAATATACCTTCTCAACAGTATGGCACCGCAGAGCGGATCACGCCCATACGTTCGTCGTTTCCCAGAATCCCACACCCCGCCTCTCATCTCTCGCGTCTCGCGTCTCGCCCTAGTCTCCCTAATTCTTCTATCCTGACAGCCGAACCGGAAGCGACCCTTATTGTTCATGAGTAACAGGTGGCTTCCGAAAAAGCCAAACTGAAAGCAAGCCATGAACGCTGTAACAGCCAAAAGCGACCCGAAACATTCAGCCGGCCTCACTTCCGTCAATCTTAAGCAGAGTGCTCCCGCAGAACCGATAACCGGCGGTGAGATCCTGATCCGTTCGCTTCTCGACCTGGGGGTGGACACCATTTTCGGATATCCGGGTGGTGTCGTGCTGGGAATCTACGACATGCTCTACAAGATTCCCGAGATGAACCACATCTTGGTGCGACACGAGCAGGGCGGCACACACGCGGCCGATGGCTACAGTCGCGCCACCGGCAAGGTGGGTGTGGTGATGGCGACCAGCGGACCCGGTGCAACAAACACCGTGAGCGGCATCGCCACGGCTTTTTCCGACTCGATCCCCATGGTGGTGCTCACGGGTCAGGTTCCGACGAACATGATCGGAAACGATGCCTTCCAGGAGGCAGACATCATTGGCATCACACGTCCGATCACCAAGCACAGCTTCCTTGTTAAGGACGCCTCTTCCCTGCCGCAGATCCTGGCAGACGCGTTCATGATTGCCAAATCGGGCAGGCCGGGTCCGGTCGTCGTCGATCTTCCCAAAGACATGCTCTTCAGCAAGACGGTCTACCGAAAGCCCGTGGCCAGGGAATCGGCGAGACGCATGACGCTGCCCCAATTTGACAACTTGGCCGGACGCATCGACGAAGCCGCACAGATGATCAATGAAGCGCGAAAGCCGGTCCTTTATGTTGGCGGGGGCGTCATTTTGGGCGAGGCCCACGAGGAGATCCGAGAATTAGCCATAAAGTTCAACATCCCGGTCACCACGACGCTGATGGGACTTGGCGCGTTCCCCGAGAGCCACCCGCTATCGCTCGGGATGCTGGGAATGCACGGAACCTGGTATGCCAACACCGCAGTGCACGAGTGCGACCTTCTGATTGCCGTCGGTGCCCGGTTCGACGACAGGGTGACAGGCAGGCTTTCTGACTTCAGTCCGCATTCAAAAAAGATCCATATCGACATCGATCCGGCATGTGTGAACAAAAATATCATCGTCGATGTGCCGCTGGTCGGAAACGTCAAGGAGATTGTCCCGGAGCTGACCAAAAGGGTCACAAACAGCGACCATTCCGCTTGGATCGGCTATTTGGACAGCGTGAAAGAGGCACATCCGCTCAAATTCGAACAACCGGAGGGTGTGATCATGCCGCAAAGGGTCATCCAAAAGATATCCGAGGTCACAAACGGCGAGGCTATCATCACAGCCGACGTCGGACAGCACCAGATGTGGGCAGCACAGTACTACCAGTTCAACCATCCCCGCTCGTGGATCAACAGCGGTGGACTCGGAACCATGGGATTTGGCTTTCCGGCCGCCTTGGGTGCGGCGATCGGATGTCCTGACAGAACCGTTGTAGCCATCGTGGGTGACGGCGGCTTCCAAATGACCCCTTGGGAGCTGACAACAGCTGCCCACTACAAAGTGCCGGTCAAGATCGCCATCCTGAACAACGGCTACCTGGGCATGGTCCGCCAGTGGCAACAGCTGTTTTATGGCCGCCGCTACTCTCACAGCCACCTTGAGCCAAGCAACCCAGATTTCGTAAAGCTGGCCGAAGCATATGGCGCCGTCGGCATGCGAGCCACCCATCCGGACGAAGTAAAACCTGTGCTCGAAGCCGCCATGAAAATTACCGACCGCCCAGTTGTGATGGATTTCGTGGTCAAGCAAGAGGAAAACGTCTACCCCATGATCCCCGCCGGTATGAGCTTCTACGACATGGTCGAGGAAGATCCACTAGTGACTAGTGACTAGTCCTAAATCCTTAATCCTTAATCCTTAATCCTTCCTTCGTCTTTCTTCCTTCTTCCTTCTTTCTTCTTCTTTCCTACGTCCTACGTCCTACGTCCTATGTCTTTCCCCACCCACACCATATCCCTTACCGTTGTAGACACTTACAATGTGCTGTCGCGCATTGTGGGGCTTTTTACCGGACGAGGCTTTAACATCTCAAGTATCACCGTTGGTGAGGGTGTCACACCGGGTGTATCCCGCATAACAATCACCACCAGCGGCGACGCGAGGGTGATCTATCAGATCACGATGCACCTGAACAACCTGGTTGACGTGCTGACGGTCGAGGACCTTACCCATCAGGCGTTCGTGCAACGCGAGCTGGCATTGATCAAGGTGTCGGCGACCATCACGAATCGGGGCGAAATCATCCAGATCGCTTCCATCTTCAAGGCAAACATTGTAGACATCTCCCCCACGAGTCTGACGCTCGAAATGACCGGCAAATCCGACAAGCTGGATGCCGCCATCGGGATGCTGCGACCGTTTGGCCTGCTGGAGGTAGCCCGAACAGGGACCGTGGCGATGAGTCGCGATTCCATCCACATGACCACGTCAGGCACCGAGACGGCCGGATAACTCTTTTCCCAACCTCAACAACTTACCAACATATATGAAACTGTATTACGATAACGACGCCGACCTGAAACAACTGTCCAACAAAACGGTGGCGGTGATCGGTTATGGAAGCCAAGGCCACGCCCACGCCCTCAATTTACACGAAAGCGGCGTTAACGTGGTGGTCGGCCTGCGTCCGGAGAGCGATTTCAACGCCAAGGCCAAGGCGGACGGACTCAAGTCGATGCCGACGGCCGAAGCCGTAAAACAGGCAGACATCGTGATGATCCTCATTCCAGACCAAAGTCAACGCGCCACGTGGGAGGCCGACATCCGGCCCAACCTGAAAACTGGGGCGGCGTTGGCCTTTGCGCACGGTTTCAACATCCACTACAACCAGATTGTGCCACCTTCCGGAACCGACGTGTTCATGGTGGCGCCCAAAGGTCCAGGCCACTTGGTGCGGCGCGTGTACAAAGAAGGCTTCGGTGTACCCTGCCTCTTCGCCATCTACCAGGACGCATCGGGCAAAGCCCGCGAAACGGCGCTTGCATACGCGAAGGGGATCGGCGGCACGCGTGCCGGCGTAATCGAGACCACATTCCGCGAAGAAACCGAAACCGACCTCTTTGGTGAACAGGCCGTGCTGTGCGGCGGCGTCACCGAACTGATCAAAGCCGGTTTCAAGACACTTGTCGACGCCGGCTACAAACCTGAAATCGCCTATTTCGAGTGTCTGCACGAGCTCAAGCTCATCGTCGACCTCTTCTATGAGGGCGGGATCGCCGGCATGTATTACTCGGTGAGCGACACTGCCGAATACGGCGGCATGACCGTCGGACCCAAAGTGGTCGACGAATCCACCGAAACCAAGATGAAGGAAGTGCTCAAGCGCGTACAGGACGGCACCTTCGCACGCGAATTCATCATGGAAAACCAAACCGGCCGAGCCGTGATGACCTCCATGCGCCGCCAGCACGAAGAGCTCCAAATCGAGAAAGTCGGCAAGGAACTCCGCGGCATGATGAGCTGGATCAAACGGTGATCGGTTATCGG
>CAYZWQ010000061.1:11517-14282 GCA_964481355.1 uncultured Chitinophagales bacterium | reverse complement strand
AGGGCATGGAGGTCTGCCTTCAAAGCTTCATAATCCAAGCTTTTGAACTCGGCTGCGTAGTCGAAGCCATCGCCCATAGGATTCGACAGGTTGGAGTTTTGACGGAGGGCATTCAGCTTGAGCGAATTGGGCCACCAATCAGGGTTTTTTGTTCCATTTGTCCCTACGGCCGCCTTTTGTGCGGCCAAGCCCGTGAACGGGCACTTGCCGGTCGATGAGTTAGTTTCCACTGTGTGTCGGGTTCTTGTGAATATTTTGTGTGCGAACTATAAGACCTGAAATTTAATCATTCGAACACGAACAAGCACGGCAGGCGGGCCAATGATTAGCAATAATTATCAATTAGTATAAGTGATTATCAATGATTATCAGTACTAGTCAATGCTAATAATTGCAAATGATTGCTAATGACTGCCAATGATTGCCCCCCGGCTGTGGTGACGGAACAGGATGGCGGAAATGCTCAGCGGCGTGATGAAGAACATGTGGACGCCGACGATTTCCATGACGGAGCTCCCAGGCATGTGCTGCATACCGCTCATGAGTGCATAGATGCATACCCCGGCGAGCAGGAAGATCATTGACCCAAGCACGCGCAGGAGACCCTTCGACTGAAACCTGACCCAGAATGCACCAATGAATCCTATCATGATGATGATGAAATAAACCACGTTGATCGCATTGTCCTCGTTGCCGATGATTCCCACCGCCAAGTTTGACCACACCATGAACAGGCCTGTGATCGCAGCCAACGCCACGGCGGCTCGGTACGTGTAATCGGTGGATAGTCGGCTTACCAGTTTGTACGTGGTTCCGGCCACGAAGAGCATCAGCCAGACGAGGATGTAGTCGCTGAGGGTCCACTCCATTTCGGCGGTGACGAACGAGGCGGTGAATGGAATCAAAAGCAGAAATGCCGCAACGACGGCCACGCTGAGGATGATTTGCACGATGGTTTGCGGTTTGCGTGGTATGAGGTCACTTGTGGAGCTTGTGGATGTTTTCATGGGGTGTTTGGTGGTGATTGACGTTGTATTTTATACGAAAGTACTTTGATTTTCAAAGTGTAGAGCAAAAAAACTAGCGCTCCGAACGTAGCCGGTAGCAACTGAAGTAGTACCAGAAAGCGCCAACAACGATCAGGAGCCAAGCTACTGCCGTGGGCTCGTCTTCGACGACGACGCCGTACACGAATACGAGTATGCCCAGTGCGATCGTGACAAGTGCCATCATGGCGTGTCTTGAAGGATTCATAAGCTTATCATTTCGGGGTTTTATGTGATTGGATCAGTTGTTCGAGGGCGCGCAGATGTTCTGCGAAAGCCTTTCTTCCCTGTTGGGTGATGGCATAGCTGGTGTTTGGCTTTCGGCCGATGAAGGTTTTTTGCACGATTATGTACGACTCCTTTTCCAGCGACTTTAGATGACTAGCCAGATTCCCGTCGGTCACATCGAAATACTCCTTGAGCGAGTTGAAGTCGAGTGACCCGTTCGCCGCCAATGCCGACATAACACCGAGCTTTACCCGGCTTTCGAACACTTTGTTGAGCCCTTCGATCGTGGTTTTCACCGCTCGTACCTGAAATGCATGAATATTCCGTACACGATGTGAACGATTCCGAAACCGACCGCCCAGAAAAGAAGCCCATACCCCAACATGGCCATATTGAGGAGTCCGAGCACGATTTGAACGTATCCCAATATCTTCACCTCCGTCACGGTGTACTTGCTTGCGTTGTAGAGCGACAATCCGTAGAAGATGAGCATAAGAGGGGCCACAAGTCCCAGAAGTCCAAGCCGTACCATCATCACAATGAGGAGGCCTCCGGTGACCAATGGAACCGCCATGCTCAGAAGGAGTCGCCTTGAAGTTGGGTTCCATGCCCTCTCACCCTGCTTTTTCGCCTTGCGTGCCGCGAAGAAGAAAGCGGTGGCCAAGGCAAGCAGCAGTACGAGTCCGGCTAATCCGACCACCATTACGGCGGCACCTGAACCGGCGATGAGCAGAAAGTCATACGATGCCGCATCTGGGTGAAACCCATAGGCGGCATGCGCGATGTAGGCCCCTGAGATGGCATACAGGCCGGCCAGAACTCCTTCCCATCCCGAGAGCGACAGAAACTTGGACGATTTCTCCATCATGGAGCGTATTTCGGCCAAGTCGCGTGCGTAGTCGTTCACGTCTTGCTTCATGCTTATTGATCTATAATGAAAGTACTTTGTATTTCAAAGTTACCTACAAAACTCGTAACCGACAATATTATTGTTCCATTATTTTCCCATTAACCCTGATCTTGTTCTTGTTCTTGTTATTGCTCTTGTTATTGCTCTTGCTCTTGCTCTTGCTCTTGCGTTTCGCTTCTCGTCCAAAGCGGTGTACCATCTTCCCACTTGTTGTGCGTCAACCGTACGCGCTCCTTCGTCTCGATGTGGTAGGCCACGATCTCGCCGTACATCTGTGGACTGAATATCAACCCCTGAATCAGAGGCTGCTCGTCGTTGATGCCGTACCCCTCGGTAGTGTAGATCACCCACTGTCCGTCGGGCGAAAAATGCGGATGGGCATTTTGTCCCGCGCCGACCGAAATACGTTCGGGTGGCGACCATGTATCGCGGGCTTGCTCCTGCATCATGAAGATGTCGAAGGTCCGGTAGGACTCGCTGGTGTGTAGGCGGTCGGATGCAAAGACGACCTTCATCCCGTCTGGCGAGATGGCGGGGAAGTTGTCGCGCTGCTCATCATCGGTCAGCTTCGAAATACGGCC
>CAYZWQ010000061.1:0-11507 GCA_964481355.1 uncultured Chitinophagales bacterium | reverse complement strand
GTCGAAATGCCCCGATCGGCCACTACGGAACACCATGCGCGTGTTGTCGGAGCTGAGATCGGCAAAACCGTCGTTCTTCTCGGTGGTCGACAGCAATTCGACCTCGCCCGACCGGAATGTGTACTTCCAAATATCGCCTTGATTATCTGGGTCGGCACGGAAACTGCCCGTGGTGATCAGCATCGCTTCCCCGTCGTGGGTCACCTTGCTGTCGAGCACTCTGAAGTTGAAGAAATTGGTGTTCCAAGCCTTCTTCAGCGTGAATACCTTTTCCTTCTGACCCGTCTGATAATTGTAGCCGTAAAAATGGATATCGTCCACGAGCAGGTAATTGTATCCCAGTGTGAGGACCGACAACCCGACGGCCAGCACGGCTGTAGCCACCACATACATCGCCTGCAGCTTGTTCTCGTACGGATTCGCCAGGTTCATCTTGCGGTATTGGCGCATATAGAAATACACCTGCACTGCGAGCAGGATGATTATAGGCGACATGTACGCCATGATCATGCTTACGGAAAACCTCTCCAAAACGGCGACGTAGATAAAAAGGCCCATCGACACGGCTAACACGACCAACGCCAATATGCTGAAAATGGCGTGCCGCCTGAAAGCGATGTATTTGCGCCGTTGCAGACCGACAATGATGCTGTACAACACCATGCCTGCAATAATGATCGGAATCACAAAGAAGACGAATCCCAACGGACGGAACATGTCCCAAAATCCGGCCATATCGAAGGAGTCGAAATACAACACGGGAGCGGTCATTCCTGGTGGCGCCACGAATGCCCGCCTGACCCCGTAAACATTCACGTCAATCCCTGCAAACGATAGGGTATCGGGCAAAAAGGCCAACGGGTTGCCGGGGAAGCCGAAATCGGCGACAGGCGACTCTGGCAAGGGGATTTCATCCCCGCCATGAAACACAATGGCACCATTCACATTGATTTTAAGGTCATTTGCAATGTGTGGAGCATCCAGCAGATAGGGTTGTATCTCTCCTGTCGAAGCGCTCCATCTCATGGGTGAAATATGCGTATCGCTCAGCCATGTCGAAAAAACGATATCGCCATTGTCGAGGACGACCGGACTCACAGCCGTACCGTCGTAGGCAAAAACACGTTGCTGGTCGGTTCCGTCGCTATTCATGCGGTAGATGTTCGCACTGCCCTCCCGCTGGCTGTAGAAATAGATCTTACCGTCTACGGCCGACCAGTGGGCGGTGCCATCCCAGCGCGGAGATTGCGTGAGTCGTTGCAGGCTGGACCCATCTACCCCAATGCTGTAGATGTCCCCTCCTCGCTGCCGTGCGAACGGAAAATCAGGATGCGGCACGATCTCATGGTCGCGGTCGCTCGTGAAGGCGATTTGGCTGCCATCGGGCGAAAACGCCGGCCGAAAGTCTCCACCTGGGTTGTTCGTAATATTTACCAGCATACTGTCTGCCTGAATCACACCTGGCAAGAACGGGGCAGTGTAAATTTCCGCATTTCCTTCGTGCGAGCCCACAAAGGCCAGCACGGTTCCGTCGGGCGAAAACACGGCCTGGTCTTGAAAAGACCCCGTTTGGAACAGCGGAATGGGCCCGGCATCTGTGCTGTTTAGCGACAGGGCATACAGCTGCGCCATCCCGTTTCGTTCGGAGGTGAATACCACCCACTTGTTGTCTGGACTCACCACGGCACCATAGTCGAGCGACGGATGGTCGGTGAGTTTACGCACCGTCTCGCCCTGGTCGAGCGATACAAACACATCCCAACCCTGTGGCGAAAAGGTGGAATAAAAGATACGATCCAGGCCTTGGGCCCCCAGAAGTGACGGTGTAAGATGGCATACAATGGCAATGAGCCACATGGACACAGTTCTTTTGCAGGTCATACATTCTCCAGCTTGCATTGATACTGACACTCAAGCCAATGTCGTAAATATCTCCCGAGGGGTCAAGCTCCGATTTCCTAACCCGCCACTCGCGTCCCCCTCTTGCTCTTGCTCTTGCTCTTGTTCTTGTTCTCGCTCTTGTTCTTGCTCTTGCTCTTGATCTTGTTCTTGCTCTTGCTCTTGTTCTTGCTCTTGCTCTTGATCTTGTTCTTGCTCTTGCTCTTGCTCTTGTATCTGACGGCCTGCTCCACCTCGTCGGCCGCCTTTTCGGGATCATTCACCACGTCGGTGTCCCATATCCGGATCACGGAGTACCCCATTTCGAGCAGGTCCTCCTCCACACGGTTGTCGTGGTCGATGTTGCGCTGGATCTTGCGTTCCCAGAAGTCTTGGTTCGTCTTGGTGAACGGCTCGCCCTTGTAGTCGCGTCCGTGCCAGAACGATCCGTCCACGAACACCGCCACGCGGTATTTCATGATGGAGATGTCGGGCGTGCCCGGCAGTTTCCGGTTGTGGATGCGGTAGCGCAATCCCCTCCTCCACAGCACCCGCCGCAGAATCAGCTCAGGCTTCGTGTCTTTGGAGGTGTTCGGCATGAGGGAGACTGATTAAGCGTGTGCCTCCTCCCGTGAGGCCAGCTCGTTGCGTATGGTTCGATAGTTGAACACAAAAAAACCAACCAGAAACAGCCAAACGAAATTGTCCAAGAATGTGAACCATGAGGTATTCGGAATGATTACCATATTCAATGATTGAAAAAAAAGCACAATTCCAGTAATGATTACCACAGCCCTGACGCTTTTCTTCAATTCCTTCTCGAGTTGAGCAGAACTCATTTTGGAATAGGCCTCTTTGATGTTTTGGATCATTTTCATTGAGCGTCAGATTTGGTATTACTTTGGGATGCTCGTGCAATTTCTATCAAATTCATTGACTTAAGCACATACTCATATCATAGTAAAACTTTTTATGATCTCAAAAGCCTCAGTCGACCAACTTCAGCACGGCCTTGATGCACTTGGCCTCCATCGCATCACGAAACGCCTCGACGCCTTTCGATAGCGGATATGCGCTCACCCAGCTGGACGTTTCGACCTTTCCTGCGGCCATCAGCTCTAGCGCTACGCTCAGATCCTCGATTTTGGCGGCATAGGTGCCATACACAAACTTCTCGGGCAGGGTGATGCCGTACGTCTCGAGCTGCATTTCGTTGCCGTGGAGGCCGATCCAAACCGCGGCCCCACCCGGACGCACCCACTCGAGCGACTGACGTTTCGTTGCCGCCGATCCCACGGCATCGATCACCACATCCGCCCCCTCGCCGCCGGTCCACTCAAACAGCAGCTTCATGAGCTCTTCACGGGAGCCCCCCCTCTCAGTGCCCACAGAGAGCGGGACGGGGGGAGAGTTATTGTCCAACGTGTGCGGAAGCTCAACAGCACCCAACCTCCGCGCCACAGCCTCCCTGCCCTTGTCCAAATCGGTAACCATCACCTGCGCCCCGAGCAGCTCCTGCATCGCGATCTGGCACATCAGCCCTATCGGACCCGCCCCGACCACCGCGACCTTCTCCGGTCGCAGGAACCCCACGAGCTCGGTCACGTGCACACCGTTTCCCAAGGGCTCGGCCAGACAGGCCATCTCGGCAGGAACCCCCTCCGGCCATGGAAGCAGGATCCTCGCCGGAACGTTCACATACTCGGCGAAGGCACCGCCGCGGTGCATGCCGAACACCTGCCGCTTCGCGCACAAGTGGGTATCCCCTCGTCCACAGCGTATACAAGATCCGCATGGAACCACTGAATTACTCACAATGCGGTCACCAACCGCCCAACCTGATACGCCCTCACCCACACCGGCAATCTCGCCGCAGAACTCATGGCCCATCACCAAGGGCGGCGTGCGACGCTCGCTCCTCCCCTTGAAGGTCTCCAGCTCCGATCCGCAGATCCCGCACGCATGCACCCGCACCAGCACCTCGCCCGCCGCCGCCTCCGGCACCGGCAGCTCCACTACCTCCAACCTGCCCCATTCCGGATAAAAAAGTGCCTTCATCTTACCTTCCCATGTCCTATGTCCTACGTCCTATGTCCTTCCTATGTCCTACGTCCTACTTCCTATGTCCTTCCTATGTCCTACGTCCTATGTCCTACGTCCTTCCTACGTCCTATGTCCTTCCGTACCTCTCAGCCCAACTCACATCCAAGCCGGCATGCGCCAACAGCTTGAGCATGTTGCCACCCAAGATCTTCTCCTTGTCTTCCTCCGAGATCTTCGCATACGCCACCCAGCCGAACTGCGGGATTACGTCGCGCATCGGTGCGTCACTTGTGAACAACACCTTGTCGGCCAAGCCCTCATCCACGAAATACTCGACGACACCGTTCAACACGCTGGTAAAGGTGAGGTCGAGATAGATGTTCTTGCGCTCCTTGGCCAGCTGCACGCGGCTGCGGGCGACCTCCCAGGTCCAGCCCGAGTGGGCCAGCAGGTAGTTCATGTTCGGATAGCGTTCGGAGATGTCGGCGATTTCGTTAAGGAAGTTGTCGCCGATAGCGGTCTGGTGCAGCTTCACAAAAGCACCGACCTCATTGCCTTTTTTGTACCAGGGATCATAGCGCGGATCGTTGTATGGTATGTCCACCCTTGGATTGTAAGGCTTGATCCCCCGGAATCCGTAGGTGTCATGGCACAGCTTTATGTCAGCCTCGAAATCGTCCGATTTCTTGGGATCGATGGCCGCATAGCCGATGATGTCTTCGGGATACCTATCGCAAAGATCCTTGATCAGCTCATTCCCTCTCGCGTAGTCGATCCAGATGCCAATCCACGAGCTGCATGCGAATCGGTCGATGCCGATGCGCCTGTTGCGTCGTACCATGTGCTCGCAGTCGCCGTAAGGGATCGGAATGTACCCGCTGCCCATCAACCCGTCGTGGAGTACGTGCGTGTGAGGGTCAATGACCGGGATATGATCCATGGGCATTCCGGCTTTGGTCTTCTTGAGAATGACTCCCTGATCCATTTCTGGATACTCGCTAGGCATTGCATCAAGTTTGATGATCCGCGCCAAATTTCCACCTGCAAACGCCGCCTTGTCGGCATCGCTCAGCTCGCAGTAGTCCACAAAGCTTCGGGCAGCCCCCGGACTCTTGAACGGCCACTCCGTTCCAAGCAAGATGCGGTCGGCGCCAACCTTTTCGGCCATGAACTCAGGGCCGTAGTGGATCTGATAGTTCGAAAACTCGATGAAGGTGTTCTTGTGGGTGTCCATCAGAGCGATGAAATCGCGTGGACGCTCCCAACGGGCATTCTGTATGATGACCGGTATACCCGGACGGTTATGGCAGAATTGGTCGAGTTCGTCGAAGGTGACCTGCATGTGGTCGCCAAAGTTGCCACAATCGAGCAACAAGGGCATCCCCAAATCTTCGAGCACGTCGAACAGGCGGCCGCACACCATTTCGTTGAAGGCGTAGTTCTGCCGCTTGGGGAACATCTTCACGGCTTTGACCCCGTTGGATGTCAACAGGTTGGCCAACTCATCCCCCTGCGGAAACTCGTCGGCCCAATGCGGAAGCACCACCCATACGGGGAGAAGACGCGGATTGCCGGCGATCTCCTCCATGAGCACCTTGTTGCCGTACATGGGATCGTACTCTTTGGCCAACCAATGCCAGATGAGGGATCCATGGATGCCGGTATGCTCCATGTCGTCGAGAAGTTGCGATTTCTTGAATGGGATGCGCGCGTCGGTCGGACCGTGCATCCCGATGGAAGCGTTGCAGTCGAGGTAGATCATCAGCGTTGTACGGTAAAAAATGTAGGGTCGTCACCTTCGGGGCGCATGATGACCATGACGGACTTTTCGTCGCGTTCGAGGGTCACCACAATAGCCGTTCCGAAGTTGTCGTCAACTTGCTGCACTCGACCGGCGGCGGACTGTGTGTCGTCTGAACCGGCGTTCAAAACGGTTACAAGCCAGTTCATCTCGGCCGCAGGAAGGTCGGCATGCGCAAACGGGTAGTCAGGCTGGCGTTCAGGGGCAATGGGAAGTACGGAGGTGCCGACGTTTACTGCCTCCCTGCCAAAGAACCTGCCGCTGATATATGCGTTCGGACGGCTCGTTTTGAATCCATTGGGAATAAGTTCAATAGAACCCTGTCCGTCCATGTTGTAGGCAAAGTATCTTGCTTGCAGGGTCGCCGTAAGACCGGACTTCATGCGCACCGTGTCGAGCACGATGGTGGAGTGCATGTCGGGTAGAAAAAACAGGCTGCGAACAACTCGGTCAATGTTTGGATCCACCAGCTGGTAAGCGGGTGTCGCGTCGCTGTGGGCGTAGATCACCCCGTCCTGCTCACCGTGTCCCAACAGCTTTGCGGCCGCATCGGAAGCGTTGGTACCTTCCGATCCGTCGTGGTATTGGTGGGGCAGCCCATTAATGAGCACGGCGTTGTGACCGGCCGTGGTGCGCATCATCCAGCTGGGGTCTTTGAAATTGTATGGCGCCTTCTCAGGGTCGGCAATCAGTTGCTCGCCAAAGGCTGCGATCAGGAAATGGTTGCGGTCGGCGTGCTCGTGGTTCGAGGGGCCGCCGCTTCGCAGGGCTACTACCATGTCTTCGAGTGCGAAACCGGTTCGCATAATCACCCACTCGAGGTCGCATGTCCATATGGACGGCACTTGGGGAGGTTCCTGCGGAGTGATCGACGAGTTGTACCAAATCACCGAACGTGTGTCGTGGTTGACATAGCGTTCGCGACCAAGCCACTGTGCGCGGGGATGGTCGTACTTGGATGCGACAAAGAACGCAATAGACGAGTTTCCGGCACGCCAGTTGTCTCCAAAGTTGACGATGGTGGTCGGGGTTTCGTGGGTTGGCATCGACATCTGGATGAGATAGTCGCCGTAACCTCGCCAGTTCACCAATGTCGAGTCTTTCCGGTCCATCATGTTTAGGAGCACCGTCTCGACTTCAGCCATTTGGATAGCAGTATATGTTGAGTAAGCTGCACCCTCATCGTAAGATCCATCCTCCTCAAACACCGTCTTGAGCGTACCGTAGCTGTAGAGCGCCTGCTCGATCCAACGGCGGGTGTCATCAGAATCGCCGAATTCAAGTTGATACATCAGCGAACCCATCAACAAGGAGTTTGCCGGCACGGCCTTGAGGTTGTTTCCATCGAGGATGATGGGCCAGTTCGTGAAATCCAGCCCACGGTCGCCGGGACGGTGTTCCAAATAGGTGCTGCTCTCGTCGAAGCCCCACCCACGAACTTTGTCTTTGTAGCGCATGCCGTAGGTGGACCAGAAGCAAGGCTCCAAACCTTGGGTGGCCATGGTCGTAAGATATTCTTTGCGCTTTTCGGCGGGGAGTCTGTCACCCAGCCACTGGATGCCCAACACGGTTGCCTTCGTGGAGCTCGGTGCACGCTGGAAGCCGATGGTCTGAACACCGCCGTCGAGGAAGTAATCCCATTTCTCAAAGCGCATCAGGGTGTCGAGCGCCTCGATGGCAAGATCGGCTGCATCTTCGTCGCCAGTCATCAGGTACTGGAATGACATGTTCTCGATCAGGTCACCCACGATCACGATGTCGTAGAGCTGATCGTTGAGCCGCACCTTCTCTCGAAGGAACTCACGCGCCATGTCGCGCGAAATGATCTCGGAGGCCGCTGCAATCCCCATGCGTGTGTCCTGAGTGGTTCCGGTCGTCTCTTCTGGCGGGATACCGGCCAGCTTCATGCGGAGCTTGGCAAACAGGGGCTCATTGGCAAACACTCCGCGAAGACGATCCACATCGTTGGGGTCGATGAGCAGTCCGGCCCCTTCCTTAATGGTGTAGCCCGAAGGGGTCGTAGTGCAGCCGGGAATGAAAAGGCCTGCAGCTGCCAGACTGGCAAGCGTCAAAAAATCCTTACGCGACAAAGTCATAACATCTCCATTAGCATATAGTAGGGTGTGAACAACCGAATATATGCAATGGTAAGTTATGACGCACTTTCTCTAAACGACTTCTCTCCTCAGGCGAACATAAAATGATGTTCCTTTACCCACTTCGCTTTCAACATGGACGTCACCCCCCTGAGCCTCAATTTGGTTTCGCGTAATGAATAGGCCAACACCATGCGATTCCGGATGGTTGTGGAACGTCTTTTGGAATCCAAACAGATTCTTGCCATTCGTGCCCAAGTCGATACCAAGACCGTTGTCCTCAATTTTCAGGACGACGAACTCACCGTCGTCGTTGGACGAGAACCGGACATAGCTTTCTTTGGCCGGATCACGGTACCGGATGCCGTTAGTAAGAAAATTCATGACAATGCTGTCCATATAGGCACCGACTCCAAGAATTATGGTCCCTACATCGACGTCGTTAACCACATGTACATGGCTTTGTTTGATGATTGACTGAACATTCTTAATAGCGTTATCTACCACACCTCGAAGGTCAATCCCGACCATGGATGAATCTGATTTGATGCTCAGCATTTGACCAAGTGATTCGACGGTTTCCATAAGGCTGTCGGAGGCAACCTCCGCCATGCACAGTATTTCGTCGTACGACAGCGTGGGGTGTTCCTCAATGAATATCTTGATCAATGATTGGACATTTCCTGCGTTCGTTCGCAGATTGTGCGACACGATGTGAGCAAAATTGCTCAAACGATCGATCTGGTCCTTCGAAATCTTAAGTAACATTCGCAATTCTTGCTCGGTCCGCTTCATCATGGTGATGTCTTTAATCGAGGCAAACATCAAGCGTGGATTACCGTCGTTATCGAGAACCTTGCTCGCTGAAATGATGACATTTATGGTTTCGCCGTTTTTTTTGACCAATTCGGTTTCAAAGACGCGAGGACCATCCTCCAAAACCTCTCTGAAATATGAAAATAACATTTCATGATTCCCTGCAGGCCAGTAGGCATAAGGAACCGTCGATCCCAACATCTCATCGCGATTGAATCCTGTCATGCGGCAAAAGGAATCATTGACGCTAATCAGCCTGCCTGAGGGGTCTGACATGCAAAATCCATCAGCCATATTTCGAAGGATCTCCTGCGAGAAGGCCTGTTCTCTACGAATGGTTTCCTTGTCGGCTTCAACTTGTGACACATCCTGAAACATTCCGGTCAATTGGATTACTTCGCCATCCACAACGACAGGGTAACCGGAGGCGCGCACCCACTTCTCATTCCCTTTTGCCGTGATGAACTTGCACAGCAGATCGAATGGCACCTTATCCATGATGGCTCGTTGCACGGCATCTTCCATGACATCCGTGTAGTCAGGATGGTAGAATGAGATCCCTTTTTCCAGATTGCAGTCGAAACTCAGGTCCACTTCATGGATGCGGTACACTTCCTCAGACCATGTGATCCAATTCGTCTTGACATCCAAGCTCCAAGCACCTATCTTTGCGATGCGCTGAGCATCGTTGAGGAGCAACATGGTTCGCTTGAGCTCCAAATCGGCCAATTTGCGTTCCGTGATATCCTGAAACGTACCATAGAAACGGACACAAGTTCCGTTCTCAAAGTAAGTCTTGCCGATCGCTTGGGCCCATAGCTCCTTGCCCTTGGCCGTGATCAATTGAACCTCAACAGCATAGGGGGTGCCATGAGAGATGGCCTCGTCGGATACTTTGGTGATTAAGTCCCGACTTGATCCCTCTTTCACAAAATTGATGGCTGTTTGGATGTCAGGCATGAAATCGTCGGGCACCTCATGCAATTCCTTTGTGATTGGACTCCAATAAACCACACCCTTCTCTAGATCCACTTCCCAATAGCCAATTCGTGCAGTAGAATTACATTGGTACAGAAAATCTTCCTTTGCCTTGAGTTCGGTGATGTCCGAATGGGCAACTATCAACCGAGATATTTTCCCATCCTGACCCTTGATGGTCATACCTTTGGAATGGATCCATCTGAGCCTGCCACTATTGTGCCTGAAACGGACCATAAGATCAAAAGTGCACGACTTTTGGGTTTTGCGGCAAGCCTCTAGCTTATCCAGAATGACACTCGGGTCGTCGAGAAGTACGCTTTTCCAAGATGAAGCGACGTGTGGCATTCCTTCGGGTTCGTAACCGAGATTATTCCAAAATCTTGGATTGATCCACACATTATCGAGCTCGTTGACATCCATGTACCACAGCCCATCGAGCGCAATGTCTTGTATGAAATCGAATATCTGCGAGTCACTCTTGATCAGAGAGTGGAGCTCGCGCTTGAGATAGCTCATACTGCGGTTATACTACTCGTTGCCGACTATCAAAATGTAACAACTTACGAGGAGAATAGCCACTGTGGCAACCTCAAATAACCGTCACTCTATCAGAAATAAAAATTCTCTTCCCGCCTGATTGAATATCATTTGCCGTTCAGCAAGGTTGAAACGTATCCTGATCTGGGCTTGGTCGAATCTGAATTCGGTTTCCGATACTGCCGTAAGCGGAAATCGTGGCTGGCCCGTGGCTTGACCGAACAATTTCCCGTTGTCGTAGATGATGTTGATAACGAGCGGAAAGCTCGAATTTTTGTAGGCACCTACATACGACTCCATCGTCTCGGGCGACACTTCGAATCCACCGAAATTAGGCATAACAAACTCCCTACCGTACCAACTGGAGAGCATGGCAATCATCATGTCATTACCCGGATATCCATTCCCGTTCGATATGTATGAAACAGCAAGCCTGTCCTCAGGGAAGAACGCCGCTGAGGCAAAAAATCCGTCAATGTTTCCATTGTGACCGTATGCACGTCGGTCATAAAACGGAAGGCTGAACACTCCATAACCGTAATTGTCTTTGAGGGTTGTCATCGTGCTCAAACTGGCTTCACCAATAAGTTCGCCCCCAAAAAGCGCCTCAAAAAAGCGCGCCAGATCGGATGGGGTCGACACGACGGCACCTGCGGCTCCAGGCACATTCAAATTTGATTCCGGCACCATGGTCCACGTTTCCAGTTTGACGAACGACTGCGCCTCGTTCGCCGCGAGGTCCGTCGCCTTACCGTAATGGGTGCGTTTCAGCCCTATTTTCTCGACGATCCGCTCTTGCAGCAGCTGCCCATAGCTCATGTCGGAGACATCCTCGATGATATAGCCCAAAAGCACGTAACCCGTATTGCTGTATTCGTACCTCTCGCCAGGTTCAAAGTTGACCTCTAGGCTTTGGAACAGCTTGAGCAAATCCTCTTTTTCTTTTCCAGCCACCATGTAGGTCGCAAAGTCTGGCCGGTTCGTGAAATTGAACAGGCCACTGCGGTGCTGCAACAAGTGCTCTATGGTAATTTTGTCGGCGTTCGGCATGGACGGGTAATAATCCGACAGTTTCGAGTCCGCATTCAGGAGCCCCTCCTCCACGAGCTGAAGCGCCAAAACGGCCGTGAACGTCTTCGTGACGGAACCCACCCTGTAGGCAGTTTCGGTGTCTGCCATCAAGGTGTCGGCGCCGATCACGGCACGCATGCCGAATGCCCTCGAATAAACCGGTTTGCCCTCAATGGAAATATGGATGCTGCCAGAAGCACGGTCATGCTTGACCAGCAAATCCACCAGCATGTCAAGCTTCTCAAACCTGCCGGTTGGTTGTGCCTGAATCGCTGGTGTGAGAG
>CAYZWQ010000060.1:0-14508 GCA_964481355.1 uncultured Chitinophagales bacterium | reverse complement strand
CATCATGGGTATGAGCTTAAGCTCGGTCTCCGACCATTCGTTTTCGGGGTCAGAGCCCTCCCCGATACCGCATCCGGCATAGAATGTCGCGTGATCACCCTTGATGAGGCCGCTGCGGATGGCTACCGAGAATTCACCCCTGCCATTTGCATTTATCCATCCTACCGGACCGGCATACCAACCGCGACGGAATCCTTCCAGATCCGGAATGCCAGACAGGGCAGAGGCTCGCGGCGCACCACCAACAGCGGGGGTTGGATGTAGGCTGTCGATCACATCGAATAGGTCGGTCCCCTCGGGCAGACGTGCACTGATCGGCGTGTACAGGTGCTGAACATTTGTAAATTTGCGGATTCCCGGCGACGGCGTGGTGTGGATTTCGCTGGTAAACTCGCGCAGTCTGGTCATAATGGAATCCACCACAAAACGATGCTCACCCTGGTCTTTGTCGCTCAGCATCAGGCGTTTTTCCAGTATGGCATCGTCCGTTGCCGAAAGCCCCCGGGGGATGCTTCCCGCTAGACCCTCAGTATTCAAGAAGCCGCCTTGAACCGAAACCAGCCTCTCGGGGGTTGATCCAACAAAACTGGCCGTATCGGGGAACTGCAGCAAAAAGGAATAGCAATTCGGGTACTCACGTCTCAAGTGGTGAAGGAGGCGTGTGTCTGATATCGCACGCGATGCTTCGGCATGGATGGTTCGTGCGAGGACAATCTTGTCGTAGACGCCGTTGCGAATGTTTTCGGTTGCCGTGGTGACAATGTGATTCCAATGCGCCCGGTTTTGGTCTCCTTCGCTCGTACTGAACTGCAGGATGTCGTCATGATGTTGATCGTCAATTCCCGGATGGCGATACACGGCCAGCGACTCGGACAACGACTGTATCTGGTTGCGAATGCGGCCGATTAACTCCTGTATGTTGCCGTCGGGGTAGACCAACTGGGCAACAGTCAAAAGCCCTAAGTTACCGTCGCGCACAAACATCCACTCTGGAACCACAAACCGTGCGGTGCCGAAATTTTGCCAATCTCCAGAGGTCACCGTGTCAAAAAAGGAGAAACCACCCACAAAATGCATGCCTGCCAGGCTGTGCGGAAGACCCGTGTATGCGTCGTGCCGTTTCTTGAGCGCGGCAATTTCGTTGCTCACCTGCTTGAAGCGTTCTCTGCCATATCCTCGAATCTCAGCCACTGTTCCCCCGGCCGACATCGCAAGGTCGAGTTCAGGCTTCTCCCAATGATAGCGCATTTCGCCCGGTGTCGAAAGACGTTCGAGCACGGCGAGGGGATCCAATTTATCGAAGTGCAACGATACGGTAACAACCCTGCCTACACCCGACACAAGCGCAGTGTCCTGCGACTTCTCGATCAGGTCAATGAAAGCCGGACGCTCCAGAACGTCCGCTAAATGTTCAGTCAGCTGGTCAGCAATGCTGTTATTAGGATGCGACATGCGTAAGTAGGCAGTAGAAAATCATGTATGATAGAAACATCATACGTGCACACAATCATTCTGTATTTTCAAATAAAATTGAAAATACGCAGCTCCGTCGACTATTCAAAAACAATGATCACTTGGCCAGGTCCGGCAATCCGACCTCAAACGGATTCTCGATGCCGTATTCGCGCGGGTTGTAGTCGGCCAGTTGGAAAAAATGCTCCCACGCCTGGGGGCTGTCGCCGTTCGTGTGCACCCAGTTCACATGGCTCTGTTTAATGAGTCCGACGATGCGGTTGGCATATGCTACCCGCTCCTCTGCTGTTTCGATGCGTGGGATGGCATCTATCATCTGCTCCACATTGAACCCGCAGGCGTAATCTTTCGGTTTGGTCGTTTTGATAAACATAGTCGGCGTTTTCTTACGTTATCGTTCAATGATACGGCAAACTTGTGAAAATTCATCATTTGAGGAAGGCAGCTCCCCTTTGGATTGTCTATATTCAAACAAAAAAAGTCTATGTGGTACAATTCTATACTCGACACGATTGGCAACACGCCATTAATCAAACTCAATCACTTAGCCGAGGGCATCAAAGGCACCATTTTGGTCAAGGTTGAATATTTCAATCCGGGCCACAGTGTAAAGGACCGAATTGCCCTTAAGATGGTCGAGGACGCAGAGAAGGCCGGCATATTAAAGCCCGGGTCAACAATTATCGAGGGCACTTCGGGTAACACGGGCATGGGTCTTGCACTGGCGGCAGTGGTGAAGGGTTACAATTGCATCTTCACGACCACCGACAAGCAGAGCCCTGAAAAGATCAATTTGCTCAGGGCTTTGGGGGCCGAAGTCAAGGTGTGTCCAACCAACGTCGAACCGGACGATCCAAGAAGCTATTATTCGGTGGCCAAACGGCTGAGCAGAGAAATTCCGAACGCGTGGTACCCAAACCAGTACGACAACCCCAGCAACACGGCCGCACATTATGAAACGACCGGTCCTGAAATATGGAAGCAAACCAATGGCAAGGTGACTCACTATGTGGCGGGGATGGGTACCGGGGGTACCATTTCTGGCACGGCAAAGTACCTGAAGGAGCAAAACCCTGACGTCAAAGTGATCGGCGTTGATACCTATGGCTCGATATACAAGAAGTACTTTGAGACCGGTGAATTCGACAAGAGCGTGATTGCACCCTATCTCACCGAGGGGATCGGCGAGGATATTCTGCCCCAGAACATGGACTTTTCGATCGTCGACGCAGTCATTCAATGTCCAGACAAAGAGGCGTTCATCACGACCAGGGCACTTGCACGCAGGGAGGGGCTTTTTGTTGGTGGCTCGTGCGGATCTGCCGTTTGGGGTGGCCTCGAATGGGCTCGCCAGAACGGGCTTGGCGAGAACGACGTCATGGTGATCATTCTTCCCGACAGCGGCACTCGGTACGTGTCAAAGATCTACAACGACGATTGGATGCAGAATAATGGCTTCTTGGATGAATCGAGCAATTTGAGGGCGAAGGACATTCTCGTCGCAAAATCTGGGCGTCGCAGCAGCCTTGTGACCGTCGACCACACCGACACGCTCAATTACGCCATCAACCTCATGGGTGAAAATGATATTTCACAGGTTCCGGTAGTAGGCGATGGCAAGCTTGTCGGAAGTTTGACCGACAGCCGTATCTTAGCGCGACTTATGGAGAATCCACAGATGCGTGAACACCCTGTCTCTGAAATAATGGACGGACCTTTCCCGGTGGTTACGGTAGACCTTAAATTGGACCAGATTTCCAAGCTGTTTAAAGACCAAACCCCAGCGGTGCTTGTGCAGCAAACGGATGGCCGATACGACATACTGACCAAGAGCGATTTGATCTACTCGCTCACTCATCGAGACGACACTTCCAAATACATCGACATTCTACTGAACGAACAGCAAAATCCTCAACAGACCATCGAAATTGAGCTCAGTGAAGCGGAGGCGATGGGATCTTACTCCAACTTGGTGATGATCACCCACTCGGGTTCCGAGTTTATCCTCGATTTCATCGCAATGATGCCTGGATTGCCCAAAGCCAAGGTCATGAAGCGGATTGTAATGACCCCGGATCATGCCAAAAGGCTTTCGAATGCCCTCAAGGACAATATCCGCAAGTATGAGGGCCAGTTTGGGGTGATCGAGGTCGACGGCAAGAACGACATCCCGCTCACCTACCGCGGACCAATGCCGCAGGCCTAGTCAGAAGTTTATCCTGAGAGCGGGTCCGATTTCATTGAAAGCCGGGGTAACAGATACTCCGGCTTTTTTTTCGAGCTTCGCAATGCGCTCACTGTCGCTGATCTTTTGACCTATGTAAAACCCTAACAATGCACCAAACGCGACGTCCGATGCCCAGTGGCTTGGGTTGTTCATGCGGTTGATACCCACGCTCACGGCATAGGTGTATGCGGGCACTTTCACGTACCAATGATCGTACCTGTTGGCCAGTACGGTCATGAGGGCAAAAATCCCCGAGGTATGTCCGCTCATGAAGGAGTTGCGTGGGTCTTTCGCTCTTGGGATGTCGATATATGCACGAATTTCATTGAAGGTGAACGGGTCGAACTCGAGAGGATTGTCGGTCACATAGGGTCTCGATCTGCCGAACGTGTGCTTTGTGAGTGAGGTTGCCAATGTGGTGATCAACGATGTCTCGATCAGCATGCCGGCGGTGCGAAGGGCATATGAATCGTCCGTCAGCAGTCCGACGCCGGCGAATGTGCCGGCAACTAGAACGAGGAAGCCGTCCGGGGTGATGTCGTCGTAGGTGTGTCCAACCCTAGCAATATCGCGCCAGGCGACGCCCGCCACCGAACGCGGGCGTTTCTTGATCCATTGGTCGATGGGCTTGTCAAAAAAAAGCATCAACTGGAGGGTATTTGTGGTAGCGATATAAAGGCCCTTCCACTCCTTTGTCGAAAAATTTCCCGTCTCACCGATCAGATATCGAATGTCTCTAGATGGAATTTGGTACAGTCCATGAATGGTGGCTTTTATTTGTTGATCGAATTTGAGGCTGTCGGCGTACTGAGACAGACCAACGCCGGGGCAAAAAAGCATCCATGCCGCGGCGAACATCGCTGTGGCAGAAGATGATTTTATCGCTATGATCTGCTTCCTTGGCATTGATACAGGCTGAAGATACACATCAATTACGGTATATTTGGACTCATCAATCATAAAATGGATCGAATGCAAACGGCGATGCTTTTTTCAGCCTACGGAAACAATCTTTTGGAAGTGGCTCCCGTGAGCCGTCTTATGGCGTCTTTCGCGCGCGATTTTCGTCCTGATGTCGACATCAACGTTGGAGTTGGGTATGTAAATGAGGCCACCTTGCCTTACGCTGCCGTCGTGGAGGCAACAAAGAGGGTCGTGGAGGCTCCCGAGGTATTCCGTTCGAGTTTGAACTATGGAGATCCAGCCGGTTCGCGCCAACTGAGGGCGTCCATCGTGAACATGATGACATCGGATGCGGCCGACGGCGACGCAGATCTCATACGTTCGAAACAGATTTTGATTGGTACCAACGGAGCCACCAGCATTCTGGAGGGTCTGGCACAAATCATGGAGCCTGGACTTATTATCACATCAGACCCGGTTTATTACATTTACAGCTATTTCCTCGACCGGAAGGGGTATCGCGTGTTGGCACTTCCCGAAGACGCCGACGGCATGGTGCCGGAACTGCTTGAGGATGCGTTATTTGGTGGGGGCGTGGATCTTAGCGACCTCAGGTACATATACGTGGTGAGCATCAGTAATCCCACCAGCACGATACTGACCAACGAGCGGCGCCACAAGATTGTTGACCTTGTAAATAGATATGCCGAACGGACAGGGAATCATATACCACTGATTTTCGATCAGGCCTACTCTGGCCTTATCCACGATCCCGAAGTTGAAATGCAGGAATCGGCATTCCGAAACGACCGGAACAATCTGGTCTACGAAGTGGGCACACTGTCGAAGATATTGGCACCGGCTCTCAGGATCGGGTACATCCTCGGTCCAAATGGTGCCTTGATGTCCGCGTTTGAAGAACGATGCAGTGATGCCGGCTTCAGCGCGTCGGTCTTGAATCAGCAGATTGCTGCCCTCTTGCTCGACGAGTATTTGCCAGCGCAGCGACGGAGCGTGCTTGAAGGTTATAGGGAGAGGGCCGTCGAAGTGATGAAAGCCCTAGACTCAAGGCTTTCTCAATTCCTCGAGGAAGTTCGCGGTGGCCAAGCCGGTTTCTATTACTATCTCACATTTAAGGAGATCACCACCGACGACCAAAGTGATTTTTACCGTTTTCTGAGCCGTACAACTGGTGATAGCCGGATTGATGGAGATATCACGGCCGTGAATCCACGGGTGGCCTATATTCCTGGGCAATACTGTGTGCGTGCCGACGGCGACTTGTTGGACCATGGTAGCAGGTCGCTGCGCTTTTCCTACGGATTTGAACCTGTGGAGAGGCTCATCCAAGCAGTCGATTTGATCGCGGAGGCAGCTTCGTACGTCAGTTCGCGACGGTGAAATTAAATTCGCGCACGATTTTCTCGCCGCTGGATGTTTCAAAATCGAGCCTGCAGGTGTACGACCCTGCCTTCAGTTTAGATGTGTCGATCTCGAGCATTTCACTGCCAGTCTGGCCATCCGAGCGGAAATTTGCCGAAATTTGCACGCGCTGCTTGCCGTTGCGCCGTAAACGGGATGGCTCGGTAATGGTGTATCGAACGGTGTAATCTCTGAATCCCTCCAGATTTTCGGGGACATTGTATACCTCAAAATACATCCCAAGCGATCCTCGTGGGCGAATGCTGTTCCCCGGCAGTATCATGTACTGGCTACGTGTGCCGGGCGACTCGATGATGGGGTCGACGAGCATGATGTCGCTCACTTCAAACGAACCCTGCGAAAGAGGTTCAGGAAGGCTTAGCTCTATGTTTGATGCGCCGATGATGACAGCGTTTTCATCAGATCTGAACATCTGCTGTGTGCCGAGCCGGTACAATTCGCTGCTGAAGCGGATGTTTTTCACATCATTGATGCTGTTGGGAACAAGAAAGATGGAATTCTCGGCATGCACCGTCATCGTGCTCGACTCCAGGCGCAGCGAAGGGTTCTCTTCGATGTAGCTGATCACCTTCCAGTTTTCGTCGAATATCGCTAAGGCATCGCGAAGTGCATAGCTCCTTGACGTCTCAACCTTGCTCATCTGCCGCGCATCGACCGAGGTTGCGAGACTTGGATCGGTCTTATTGACGATGATATAGGCCGGTTCGTCGTTGTTGAGGACACGGTAGATGTTGATCGCATTGTCAAGAGGAACGTACATCTTCTCGAAATCGCTGCGTGTCTGACTGAGAAGGCTCTGGTTCTCGCGAAGCCTATTGGCGGCGGTCGTGTTCATCGAGATATTTTTGTAGGACTCTGCGCTCACTGCTCCGGAAGCGAATTGACTCCAGGTGCGCTCCAGATCGATGAAGGTATTCGCAAAGTAGGGGTCGACGGCCGCAAGATCCCTGTAGATGCCCAATTCGATCAAGTTGCCGGCAACCATCTGGTTGTAATTGTCATTGCCCGGGCTTTGTATGGGCGTCCTGAAAGCGTTTCGTGGGATGAACTCATCCATGCTCCGACGCAGACCATACCTGCCCCCATCGCCGGGTGTGCCGAAAATGAATGTACCTGTGCCTTTCCTGTCGATGAGGTTATAAATCCAAACTTCATACTCCGAAGGTTGGAACATGGCACGCATCGCATTCTGCTGCTGCTGGGCAAAAATGGTCTCAAGACCCTGCTGGCGTATTTCGGGGGTCATAGAGTTCAACTCCACAAGCTTGCTCCGCACTTCCGTGTCTTCTGGCATGAGGAATCCGCCATGCTTACGGTCAGGTTTGCCGTATCTGACGTAGATCAGGCCACGATCGTCGGTGGCGTAGGCCGAAGTGTAATTCTTGGTGAAGTTTTTACGTGCAAAGGAAATCCTCTCCCAATGCTCGAGCAACCGCTCATTCGGCTGCTGCATGGGTGTGGGATCAATGGAAAGCCAAAATGCACGAATGTCGGTGTACAGCGTTGGATCTTCGGCACGCAGTTTGTCTCGCCATTCCCGATATTGGTCTTCAGCTAAAAGTGGCTTTATGCGTTCGACCTCCATTTCAACGTCGGATGAAAACGATTTGAGGTCGGTAGTGGTCATTCCCCACAGATAGAGCAGGGAAGCCGACTTGTACATGCTCTTGAGTTCCTTATCCGTGATCAGCTCGATAAAGCTGATGCCGAGGCGCGGATCCGGGTCCACATAGTTTGTGTCGGTGATGGCCGTCATCCAAATCCTTAATGCCTCCTGCCATTCGCCAGCATCATAGCGCTCCTTTCCAAGTTCATAGTAACGCGTTGGATCAATGTCTTGATCACTGGCAATGCCCTTTCCGGGACCCAAAATCGCCAACGTTAACACTATGAGGAGGGTTCTAAACATGCATGGAGCAGAGTTGGACATTAATTATGCTATGTTTACAGCTTTTCGCAAAAAAAATCAACATTTAGCGGCTTGAAACGACTCGGATTCGACGAATACGGCGCCTGTCACAGTATTTACAACGAATCAGCGCGCAGGGTTCCGAAGACTGTCGACTATGTTGACGTAAGAACGATATCTCGAGGAGGATATTTTGCCCTCGTCATAGGCCTGCGTCACTTTGCACCCTGGTTCGTCCAAATGCAGACAGTTATGAAACTTGCATTCGTTTCGGAAGGGCTCCATCTCTGGGAAACAGTGGTCAATGTCCTCGGGTTCGATGTCGAAAAGCCCAAATTCTCGTATCCCGGGTGTGTCGACAATCGATCCGCCGCAGTTCAGGGGGATCAGACGAGCAAATGTGGTCGTATGCTTGCCTTTTTTTGACCATTCGGATATCTGGCCGATCGATTGTCCTGCCTCAGGGTCAATTGCGTTCAAAATACTGCTTTTACCTACACCAGACGGCCCGATAAATACGCAGGTCTTACCGGCTATGGCGTCTCGTACGGCTGCAAGCATATCGCTGTCGTGGATGCTGCAAGGCAGGATGTCATAACCTATCGACCGATACAACGTGAGCGTGTCGTCGAGGTATGATCTTGCATTTGGCCCTGCAAGATCTACTTTGTTGATGACAATCAATGGATCAATCCCATATGCCTCACACGTAACCAGAAACCTGTCGGTGAAACCGGGTTTGAATTCCGGCTGAATCAGTGACTGCACAACGATGGCCAGGTCGATGTTGGCCGCAATCATCTGAGACCCCCGTCTACCGTGCGTGGCCTCGCGCATCAGAGCATTCGAACGCTCGTGAATTTCTGTGATACGCCCGGATCCATCGTCGAGCAGGTCAACATCAACCCAATCGCCAACGGCGATCGGATTGGTGCGGTCATACTCGTTGAGTCGAAACTTGCCTGGAAGGCTGGACAGTAGTTCTTCACCACTGTCAACCTTCACAGTGTACCACATGCCCGTCGATTGTATGACTCTTCCCTTCAAGGTGAACGAAATGTTGGCGTCTCAGAAAATTCCCACAACAAGATACTCATTTGGCGCCCACAATTTGGTCTAGTTGGCGGAAGACGATTCAGATGTTGATTTTCTTGGTGAAAACATTTCGGCAGGATCCACGACGGCCTTCTTCTCGAGCACAAGTTGCAATACCTGCTCCATGCGCTCCAAATAGGTCACCTTCAAACCCTTGATGGTTTCGGCTTCGATTTCGGAGTAGTCTTTTTCATTTCGGATCGGGATCAGCACTTCCATGATGCCCGCACGTTTAGCGGCAAGCACCTTTTCTTTGATGCCTCCCACAGGCAGCACCAGTCCACGGAGCGTGATCTCGCCGGTGAGTGCAACCGTGTTTTTGACACAGCGCTGTGTGTAGATGGACGCAATGGCGCTCATGATAGACACCCCTGCAGACGGACCGTCTTTGGGAACGGCGCCGGCTGGCACGTGCAGGTGCAGGTCCCAATCAGTGAAGGCAGTGTTGGGAATGCCCAATGATTCCGAGTGAGCCTTCAGGTACGACAATGCAAGTGCCGCCGACTCCTTCATCACGTCGCCAAGCTGGCCCGTGATGGTGATTTTCCCAGACCCTGGAGCGACGCTGGCCTCGATGAAGAGGATGTCTCCGCCGAATGGCGTCCATGCCAATCCGGTGGCAACACCGGGTACTTTCGTGCGCTCGGCAACATCGGAGAAGAATTTTTTCTTACCGATGTACGCTTCAATATCGGTGGCGTCGACGGATGCCTGTTGCACGTCGCCCCGTGCGATTTTGGCGGCTACACCACGTACGACGCCGCCAATTTCACGGTTCAGGTTCCTTACACCCGATTCACGGGTATATCCGTCGATGATGCTGCTGATCGCACTGTCGGTTATCGAGAACTGCGCCTCCGTGAGGCCGTTCTCCTTGATTTGCTCAGGCACTAGATACTGCTTGGCAATTTGTGTCTTCTCTTCGAGTGTGTAGCCCGATATCGTGATGATCTCCATACGGTCGCGCAATGGCGCTGGTATGGTGTCGAGCGAATTGGCCGTTGCTATGAACAACACCTTCGACAAGTCGTACTCGAGTTCGAGGTAGTTGTCGTAGAACGTGTAGTTCTGCTCGGGGTCGAGCACTTCGAGAAGGGCAGAGGTAGGGTCGCCACGGTAGCTCATACCCACCTTGTCGATTTCGTCGAGCATCATGACGGGATTTGAGGTTCCCGCTTTCTTCATGCTCTGTAAAATACGGCCTGGCAATGCACCTATGTACGTGCGGCGGTGTCCTCGAATTTCGGCCTCGTCCTGAAGCCCCCCCAGGCTGAAGCGTACAAACTCACGGTTCAACGCTCGTGCGATGGATTTTCCGAGCGAAGTTTTACCCGTCCCGGGAGGGCCGTACAGACAAAGTATCGGCGCCTTCATGTCCTGCTTCAACTTGAGCACCGCCAAATACTCGATGATGCGCTTCTTGACCTTCTCCAAGCCATAGTGGTCCTCGTCGAGCACTTTCTGTGCCTCAACCAAATCAAGCTTGTCGGTGGAGTAGTTTTCCCAAGGCAGATCCAAGATCCACTCGACATAATTGTACTGCATGCCGTAGTTCGGCGATGCAGAGGGGGTGCGGTCAAGCCGGTCAAGTTCTTTGTCGAGGACCTTTCGGGCATGTTCGGGCATCATTTTCGCCTTGGCGCGCTCTTTCAGCGACTCGATCACCTCCTGGTCCGTATTGTCGCCAAGGGCCTCCTGTATGGCCTTCATTTGTTGGCGCAGGTAAAAGTCGCGCTGCTGCTGATCGATGTCCGACTTCACTTTGGAGCGGATTTCCTCACTCAGGTTGAGTACCTGAAGTTCCTTGTTAAGGTGTTCCATCACCAATTTGAGTCGTCCGCTGAAGTTCTTGGTCTCGAGAATCCGCTGCTTGTCTTCGATGCTTATGTTCAGATTTGCAGCAATGAAATTCAACAGAAATGTGGGGCTGAGAATATTGTCGATGGCAACGGCTGCCTCAGACGGGATGTTGGGCGACGTGTTTACGATCTGTATCGCCGTTTCCTTCAGCGTACGAATCGAGGCGTCCAGCTCTATGCCTTCGAGGTCCATCTCATTTTTGTACTTTTGTACATGGCCCATGAAGTAGGGTTCTGTCTGCACCATCGAAAGGGTTTCGAACACATTCTTACCCTGAATGACGATGCTCTTCGTTCCGTCCGGCATCTTGATGAGCTTGAGGATCTGCGCAACGGTTCCAATTCGGTGCAGATCGTCGGGGCCAGGGTCTTCTTGCTCGCTGTTCTTCTGTGAGACCACCCCTATGATACGGTCGTTTTCATACGCCGCCCGAACAAGCTCGAGCGAACGGTCGCGTCCCACGGTAATAGGAATGACAACACCAGGGTAGAGTACCGTGTTTTTTAACGGGAGAATGGGCAATGCTTCGGGCACGCCCGACTCGTCGATCTTGCGAACCTCATCTTCGCTCATGAGCGGGATGGACTGTTCGAAATCTTCGTTGATGTCGTCGCCGAATGTGAATGGTTTCTGCCCGATGGAGGATGTCATGCAGTAAGATTTAGTAATTACATTTATCTGTTTGTTTTGACAACATGCAAGTTTGAGGCCAAATTCCAGATTTTTAAGATATCTGACGAATTGCTAGCAGAACAGTGGCAATATTGCGCCTTTTGATTCGATTCCTGCCAATAGGTCAGGATGGGCAATCCACGAGCGATGGCAGTAAGACAAAAATATGCTTTGCCTCGAGTAAACTGCGGCAAATCAAATATATGTACAAATCATGTGTACATCAATAGGAAGGACGGTCATCCTTGCGCACCCAAGTATCAAACACGGCCTTCGCGTCGTCAATTTCTACATGCCGTGTAGGAATCGACCGTTCGGAGTCGGACCGGTTGATTTGCTCGTAGATGAATGCATCGTCAAAACCTATTTCGGCGGCATCATGACGCGTATTGGCATAGTAGACGGCATCGGGGCGAGCCCAGTAGATGGCTCCGAGGCACATAGGACAAGGTTCGCAACTGGTGTACAATATGCAACCATCGAGCTGATGTGTCTTCAAGTTGTTGCAGGCGTCACGAATTGCCTGCACCTCGGCATGGGCGGTGGGATCATGGTTTGCGATCACCTTGTTGTAGCCTCGTCCTACTATCTCGCCGTTTTTTACAATGACGCATCCAAATGGTCCTCCATCAGCTTTTTCCAGACTGATGGCCGATAACTTGATTGCTTCCAGAAGAAACTTCCTGTGCACTTCCATACCCTTAAAATCGAATTTGTAATGCAGCCATTCCAGCGGCTGTCGGCATCCAACCATGGTTCCCGCTCGGCGGACGGTATCTGGCACCAACCGCAAGTTCATAGTAACGGGCGTCGATCCCAGCGCCGACACTAACTTCTGCTCCCCCCAGGCCGTCGGTAAGCAACCCAGCCCTCAGAGGCAGCCAAGGCAAACCTCGGTACTCGGTTCCCATGCTTAGGCGTACTTGGCGTGTGTTGCCTGCTTGAAGGTTAAGCCCTGAGCTTGCTTGAACAATGGCCAACAGCCTTCCGTAGCGAATACTGAGCCCCCCATGAACAGCAGCGGGAAGTCCATATGCAATGGAACTGTTTGCAACATCGGCCTGCTCGTCGAAAGACAATCGGTCTCCATCTTGCTGTTCAATCAGGTAAAACCAGTCACCCAATCGTCCAGTGGGCTCGTAGAGCGTCGGCGCGGCTTGCGTGATGGTGAGCGAGTCGGGGGCGGATGCACGAGAATACACATCTCCTCCGTAGACGATAAAGCCTAAGTCCGTCATGGCAAGACTCACACGGAGTCGGTTACCTTCGCCAGTGTAACCTGAATTCGCATTCAACAAGATGTCGTAGGTCAGGCTGAAGTCCGTGCCAAAACCATATCCTGTTGTTTCGCTGAACAGTGAGGTGTTTTCTGGGATTTGGATGTTGAAATCTGAACTGCGGCTCACAAAATAGTCTTTAATGGGGCCATTGAAAAAACCACTGCTTCTGATGTCGTAGGAGTGTTCACCGTTGATGTTCCCCTCAGTGTCGGGACGATACTCGGCAGCGTAAGTCAAATCCAAGTGCGGCCCCGCAATCACAAGCTTTGGAGCCAATCCCAGAATGAGTCTGTGGTTCTCGGCCGTCATGCCAGTGAAGAAGTCAAGGTCGCGGGCCATCCCCAGTGAAACTTCGAGCCAAGCTCCGGCTTGCTGACGCAAATTTCGGTTGATTACTGTGCTGGTGTCCACACGGTTTTCTCCCAGGTCGTACCAGCCCTTTCCAATCGACATCGTGCTGTATGTGCGCGCTCTGGCGGCTAATCCGAACGCTGCATCCTGGCCGATGTGACTGAGCCCAAAAAGCAGAACGGACGCACTGCTCACCTTATCGAAACGGGTCCGACGTTGAGGGAACCACTGTTCTAGGAGTTGGTCTCGCTCATTGGACGTCAATGTGGGCATGTCTAGGTGAAAGGGGCGGAAGGACTCGCCAACATATGATCGTCTACTCCCCTCGAAGCTCACACCGGCATGGTTGTGCATGCCACCAAATTCCCCGATACCGACCTGCCATTTTCCAGGTCCAGATTCTGTAAGCAAGTTTGCAGGGTTTGTGTAAATGGCCCGATATCCGGTCGAAACAAGAGTGCTGCCTCCCATCGCGGTTGAAACGGGGTCGAAATGCAACTGGGCCAATGCTGCATTTGCCGATATCAGCGAAAAAAGCACCACTGTTTTTAATACCCTGATCGGCCAGCCGCAATATGTGTGCCATCGCTGATTCATGTTCACATCGGCTTCAGCTTTGCAAACTTTAGCATCAACTTCTTCTGACCATGACCCTGAAAAAATACGGTCACTTTCGTCTGGTCAGCCTGTCCGTCACGCGCCAGGATTTTTCCGGGACCAAAGGTAGGGTGTAACACCTTTGCACCAGGCTGATAGGGATCACCGTCGACAGGGTCGTAGTGAACGGTAACACCCGATGCTCTCACCGGTTGTTGGGGTCTGCTCCAGTTGTCGTCGTACACGACATGGGTTCCACTGTTCATCGCGGGCTTTCTGTTCTCGGGTGTCGACCCAAGGTATCCATATCCCGAAGAGGAGCCCATTCTACGCAGGGAGCCACCCGTTTCCGTGCGAATGACCGCCGGGTCAATCTCATTGATGAACCTTGAACGGACACCGTCCTTCTGCTCACCGAAGCGGAACCTGCTGCGCGCGTGGCTCATGAAAAGTTCTTTTCTGGCTCTGGTGATGGCCACATAGAACAATCGCCGCTCCTCCTCAAGATCGGTCTCTTCGCCCGCACGTGCACCGATAGGAAACAGGTCGTCTTCCAAGCCCACGATAAACACGACGTTGAATTCAAGCCCCTTTGCGGCATGCACCGTCATCAGCGTAACCGCTGGTTTGCCGTCCTCCAGGGCGTCGGCATCGGTGACGAGACTAACATCCTGAAGGAAGGCTGCCAAGTCAGATTC
>CAYZWQ010000059.1:0-14979 GCA_964481355.1 uncultured Chitinophagales bacterium | reverse complement strand
ATCGAGGCCGCAGGCCGAGATGTCAGCCGAGCAACCTTGTGTTCACAGGCCGAGACCGTAGGTTCCGATCGAAGTGAGGAATCTGCCGAGCAACCTTGTGTTGCGCAACGCTGGGTAGATCTGACAGCCGTACGGCCTTTTTCCAATATCTGTGGGTTTAAACACGTATTTTTGCAACACTCAACCACTCCAAGAAACCTACCATGCAAAAAGACCGCGTCATACATCTCCTGCAATCGATGGTGCGTTTCGACAGCCTGAGCCAGCATGAGAAGCCGCTGGTCGACTGGCTGGAGACGTGTGTGCGAGACCATGGCCTTCTCGAGGTGGAGCGCCATGGCGACAACATCCTGTTCCACCTGGGCGAAGGCCGGCCATGGTTGCTGATGAACTCGCATACGGACGTCGTACCTCCCAACAGCGACCACCACGGCTCGCCCTTCGAACCGGAAATCGTCGACGGACGCATGTACGGCAGGGGCACGACCGATGCCAAGGGCTGTGGGTCCAGCATGCTCACTGCGCTGCTCGAGCTAGCTGAGGAGGGTTGGAAACCGGCCGGACGTGTATCGCTCGCACTGACCGTCTGCGAGGAGACGGCCGGCTTCAACAACGGCATGCAGGCGTTGAGGGCCATCATTCCCACCCCCGACGCCGCCATCGTCGGCGAACCCACCTCGTTGCAACCATGTGTCGCCCAAAAGGGGATGATCATCCTCAAAGTGATCGTGAAAGGCACCGGTGGGCACGCGGCGAGAATTTACGACGACAACGCTATCTACAAGATGGCGGACGTCCTCAAGAAAATCGGAACCATCCGCTTCGAAATCGAGAACCCGTTCATCGGTAGCGTCAAGATAACTCCGACGGTGATCAACGGTGGCATTGTCAAGAATATGGCACCTGACCGCTGCGAGTTGATATTGGACATCCGTACAATCCCCGAGGTGCCGAATTCCATCATCATCAACACATTCAAAGACCACCTTGACGCCGAAATTGAAGTGGTGAGCAACCGGTTTGTGTCCACCACGACCGATCCCTCCGAACCCATCGCCATTGCGGCCCAGAAGGCGAGCGGGGGGGCGTTCTTTGGGTCGCCCACGGCCTCTGACTGGGTGTTCCTGAGCGACGTGCCCACCGTGAAGATCGGTCCGGGGCATAGCCAGGTTTCGCACACGCGCGATGAAAACATCGAGTTGGATCAGCTGTTAAAGGGGGTCGAGCTGTATAAGGATATCATCAAACACTACTTTTCCGCATCATGAGCCATCAACCGATTTGGAGCAAGAAGGGGGACGACACCGGCGGTCGCGACTGGTTCTTTACCTTCACGGCCCGGGAGGATCGCGAACTCGACCGTAATTTGGTCCCTTACGACCTTCTCACGAACATGGCCCAGGCACGCGCATTGCACCGCGTCGGTATCGTTTCGGAATCGGACCGTGACGGGCTCATCGACGCGCTTCGCCATCTGTGGGCCGATTGGGAGTCGGGCGTTCAGATCGTTACGGACGCCGATGAAGATGTGCACAGCGCCGTGGAGCGTCTTTTGACGGAGTCTCTTGGCGACGTCGGCAAGAAAATCCACACCGGACGTTCGAGGAACGACCAGGTTCTGTGCGACATGCGCCTGTACCTTCGCGACCAGGTGTCGGAGATAGGACGAATGGTGGTGGCGCTGATCGACCGTCTCATGGATATCGCACAAGCACATGAGCGGGTGTATCTGCCGGGCTATACGCACACCCAGCCGGCCATGCCCAGCTCGGTCGATGCATGGTGTGCCGGTTACATAGACCTTCTCTTGGCTGATCTAGAATCGCTGAAGGTGGCCATGGATGCCCAGCGGTGGTGTCCATTGGGCTCGGCAGCCGGCTACGGAGTGCCCAACGTGCCCGTCGACCGAGCCTTCCTGTCATCCATGCTTGGCTTCGAGGGTCCGCAGCCCGCCGTCACGGCGAGCCAGCTTGGCAGGGGAGCGGTCGAGCTGCGGGTCGTAGATGCCTTTGCCTATGTGGCGCTCACCTTGAACCGGATGGCATCCGATGTGGTATGGTACGCCAATCCCGACCAGGGGTGGGTCGTTTTGAGCGATGACCAGACGTCCGGCAGCAGTATCATGCCGCAGAAGCGCAATCCTGACGCATGGGAGCTCATTCGGGCAGCAGCCCATTCCTTTGCAGGCCTCTCCGTGCAATTGTATTCGCTCGGCAGCAACCTGACATCCGGATATCACCGGGACCTTCAAAACGTGAAGGCGGTGGTGATGCAGGCGGTGGATGGCATCGGGCGTTTGCTCGTGGCAGCCGACCATGCGCTGGCCGGCTTACAGTTCGACAGCGAGAAGGCGGGCAGTCGCCTGCAGGCCGAACTTTTTGCCACCCACCTGGCCAACAAATATGTTCGGGAGGGCATGAGTTTCAGGGACGCCTACCGCATGGCAGCCGAGCAGCTTCCGGAGCTTGAGGTTCCGTCGACCGACGACATCACGGCATCCTACAACCATGCGGGATCCATCGCTGAAAAGGTGGCCGGTGGGTATGGGGTGCGGGTGGATGAGGCGAGGAAGTGGCTTGAGGACAGCCGAAAGGCTTGGGAGGAGATGGTGCGTATTCTAAAGTAGCCACAATCCAATTTCAGCTCATGCCACCACCCCCGGCCCCTTTACCTCTTTTAACACACTTTTATACAATTATACGGAGTGGCACTAACCGTTTTCAAGTGAATAGATTAACTTGAGCCACACATGAGAATCGTATCTTGACACAACACAAGGCAGAAATGCCCTTCTAGTCCAGGCCTCCTGCAGCGACACTGCAGGAGGCTTTTTTATTTCAGGGACGTCTTACTTCAGGGACAGTGCAATCGCGTCGAGGGTCGCGTCGAATCCCTCGGTGGGGACCGGCTGGAACGAACTGCCCGTCATGATGGAATAGAGCTCGGCATACCGTTCGGTCACCGAGAGGCGAAACGCATCGTCCATGTCGGGCAGGACTTGGCCTTCCAGTCCCTGAAACCCTTTGCTCATGAGCCATTCGCGGATGAACTCCTTCGACAGCTGCTTCTGGTGTTCGCCGCGCGCCAGTCGCTGCTCGTAACCCTCCAAGTAATAGTACCTCGACGAGTCGGGCGTGTGCACCTCGTCGATGAGCACGATTTCGTCGCCGTCCATGCCGAACTCGTACTTGGTGTCGACCAAGATCAGGCCGCGGCTGCGGGCAATCTCCTGCCCCCTTCGGAACAGCCTGAAGGCGGTGTCCCTCACCTGAGCCCAAATTTCGGGGCGTATGATGCCGCGGGCCAGAATGTCGGCCTCGGAGATGTCTTCGTCATGTCCCTCTGTGGCCTTGGTGGCGGGGGTGAGGATCGGCTCAGGGAAATGTTCGCTTTCGCGCATGCCCTCCGGCATCGGCACTCCGCAGAGCAGGCGCTTGCCGGACTTGTACTCACGCCAGGCATGGCCGGCAAGGCAGCCGCGCATCACGACCTCGATGGGCAGCGCCTCGCATCTGCGAACGACGCTGACATTGGGATGCGGCACATCTAACAAGTGGGTCGGTGTAATGTCGCGCACCTGACCGAAAAACCACGCCGCCACTTGGTTCAAGATCTGTCCCTTGTAGGGGATCGGCTGCCTGAGGATGTGGTCGAACGCCGAGATACGGTCGCTGGCCACGATCAGGAGACGTCTGTCGTCGAGGGTGTACACATCCCTGACCTTGCCCCGGTACGGCTCGGGAAGCACGTTTGATTGAGTGCGTGTGATGCAGTGGTCTAGGGATCCGTCAGGAAGGTTGATCGACACGGTGACTGGTCACTTCTGATTAATGTTTTCTTGTGGTCTCGCGCACAATGAGTTCGGGTTCGATGACCGACGTTACTCTGGCAGGGTTCTTCTCCTTCGTGTAGATCAGCTCTGCCATGCGTTTTACCGCCATGGACCCCACTTTGGTCATCTTCTGGTCAATGGTGGTAAGCCCCACGAAGCGAGCCGTCTTCACGTTGTCGTAGCCGATGAGACCAATGTCTTCGGGCACCCTGAGCCCAAGCTCACGAAACGCCATCATGGCCCCGATGGCCTGGGTGTCGTTGTTGCAGAAGATGGCGTCGGGCATGTCGCCGCGCTCGTGGAGGATCATCACCGCCTCGTATCCGGCCTCCTCACTGAAACCGGCGTGCTTCGTGGAGATGCCCGAGGTTGCATACTTGTCGTTGAGCGGAACCCCGTGTTTTGCCAGTGCGTCGCGGAAGCCCTGTTCGCGCACCTCGTTGATGCGGGCATTTCGGTGCGACTGGATCATTCCGATGCGCTTGTACCCGCAGGTGGCCAAATGCTCGCCGGCAAGGTAGCCGCCCTTGTAGTTGTCCCACTTGATGGTGTCGAACTCCGGATAGTCCAAGTCGACAAGCACTACCGGCACGTGCATCTTGCGCAGACGGTTCAGGATGTAATCGTCGAGTGCGATCGAGAAGATGATCAGGGCGTCGGGCGTGCCACGGTCAAGAAAGCCTCGGAGGTTCTCGGTAGGATTGACCGACCCCGTGTTGTAGATGATGAAATCGAGGTCGAGCGTCTGTATTTCGTCGCGAAGCCCCTTTAGCACCTCGTTGAAGAAGGGGGTGGTGAACGTCGGAACGGCCACGGCAATAATCTGCGGCTCTTTGCTGGCCAGCTTCCTCGCATTGACTTGAGGGATGAACTCCAGGTCGTTGATGGCCTTCTCTACTTTCTTGCGTGTGATGTCCGATACATAGGGCGATTGATTCAGCACTCTCGAAACGGTCGAAATCGCAACGCCGGCCCTTCTGGCCACGTCATAGATGGTGATCTTCTTGTTCATATTCGCAATCGGTTGGTGTTTGAAAATCCCTTGAACATAAACTATGCGTCAAAAATAGGCATAGAAGCGCAAGGAAAATAGCATCCGAAGAAAATTGTGGAAATTTGTGGAAGTAGAAGACAACTAGATGTTCAACGGAACGATTAGATTTTTTTTGTTGTGTATGTGTATTAAGTGCAATATCGTTATAATGTGTTCATGATCACCGAAATCCTCAGATATCCCTACAACGTGATACGCCCCGTGTACGAACGCACGGCGTTTCACCGGTCTGTGATAGACGAGCTCGACGATCACCGCCTGCGCGAGGCGTACACCAGCTGCCGCCAGATCACCAGGAAGTACGCCAAGACCTTCTACATGGCCACGCGCTTCCTGCCCAACCACAAGCAGCGCAGTATTTTCGCCATCTACGCGCTGTGCCGCTTCCTCGACGACCTGGTCGACGAAACTGAGGACCTCGTCACCACCCAAAAAATAGACATCGACGACGTCCGCCGACTCATCGAGACCCAGAAGCAGCGGCTTCTCGACGTGTACGAAGGAAGGGATCCAGGCGGGCACCCCATCTTCATCGCTTTTGCGCACACCCTGAAGGCGTTTCACATACCCATCGAGCTGCCGTTCGAACTGATTGACGGGGTTAGCATGGATCTCACCAAGAAGCGCTACGAAACCTTCGACGAAGTCTACGAGTATTCTTGGAAGGTAGCCTCTGTGGTGGGCCTCATGACCAGCGAGGTGTTCGGCTACGATGACCCGAAGGCCCTCGAGTATGCCGCAGACCTCGGCATCGCCATGCAGCTCACCAACATCCTGCGCGATGTGGGAGAAGACCTGGGCCGCGGACGCATCTACCTGCCGGCGGAAGACCTGAGGACGTACGGCATTTCTGAGGACGACCTCTTCGCACGCACCATCACCCCCGAGTTCAAGGCCATGATGGAGTTTCAGATACAGCGGGCCAAATCGTATTACGTACGGTCCGACACCGGCATCGGCATGCTCTCGGCCGACAGTCGCCTGCCTGTCAGCATGGCGAGGATGAACTACAGCCGCATCCTCGAGCAGATTCGCGAGAACGGCTACCAGGTGTTCGACCAAAGGGCGCACCTGAGCACGGCCAAGAAGCTCGCGATCCTTCCGCGCCTTTGGATTGGGGTGTTCTGAACAGCACCGCATCCCTCATTGTCATTTTGCGTATCTTTGGTGCGGGATTATATTCGGGATTGGGATTTTCGTTTCATCAAATTGCATTAGAACCTCATTATGCACCGCGAATACGTACGCTGGTATAGCCCCAGTCTGGGGCGCGACATGGAGATGCTCGTATTTGGCCACGGCGGCACCCCCGTACTGGTCTACCCATCGAGCATGGGCCGTTTCTTTGAGTGGGAAGATTTCAAGATGATCGACGCGCTCGGCCATCAGATCGAGCAGGGCTACAACCGCATCTTCTGCATCGATTCTGCCGACAAGGAGAGTTTCTACAACAAGAGCATCCACCCGGCAGACCGCATGGCCCGGCACAGCCAGTACGAGTCGTACGTCATCAACGAGGTGGTGCCGTACATCCACAACAAATCGGGCACCGACTACGTGATAGCCACCGGTGCCAGCTTCGGCGCCTACCACGCGGCGAACTTCCTGTTCAAGAATCCCTGGAAGTTCAACAAGCTCATCGCGTTGGGCGGGGCATTCGACATCAAGTCGTTCGTGAACGGATACTACGACATGAGCGTGTACTTCCACAACCCGGTCGACTACCTCCGGAACATGAACGACCACCACACCCTCGAGCGGTTGCGCAATTTGGACCTCCGGTTCGTGACCGGCGAGCACGACATCTGCAAAGATGCCAACTTCCACATCCACCACATCCTCAACAGCAAGTCGGTGCACAACCAGCTCGACCTTTGGATGGACGGCACAGGCCACGACTGGCCCTGGTGGCGACAGATGATTGTAAAACACATTTCATAACGAAATCAGAACGACATGAAAAAGATCGGCATTCTCCGCGGCATGGAGAACACATTCCCTGAAGCGTTGATCGCCCACATCAACGAAACCTACGGCTCCAAGGGTGTGGAGGCATCGTTCGTCAAGGTGGACGGCGTGGCCATGAACGACGAGCCGGAGTACGCGGTGATACTGGACCGCATCTCACACGAAGTGCCGTTCTACCGCTCGTTCCTGAAATGGTCGTCGCTCAAGGGCACCATCATCGTGAACAATCCCTTCTGGTGGAGTGCCGACGACAAGTTCATCGACAATGTGATCGCCGAGTCGGTGGGTGTCGCCGTGCCGAAGAGCGTGATCCTGCCGCACCGCCAGCATCCCACGAACACACAGGCGACCTCCTTCCGCAACCTGAACTATCCGATCGACTGGCAGCGCATCTTTGATTATATCGGATTCCCTGCATTCCTCAAGCCCTTCGACGGCGGAGGGTGGAGGGCCGTATCGAGAGTGGAGAGCCCCGAGGAGCTCTTCGAGGCCTACAACGATTCGGGCACCGACTGCATGATGCTCCAGGAAGGCATCGAATTCGAGGAGTACTACCGCTGCTACGGCATTGGCCAGAAGGAGGTGCACGTGATGCGCTACAACCCTGTGGCGCCGCATCACCTGCGCTATCACGATGTGCCGGCGGAGCCAATCCCGGCCAAGACCCTCAAGAAGCTCAAGCGCGACGTTCTGGCCCTGTGCAAAGCCCTAGGCTACGACATGAACACCGTCGAATTTGCCGTGCGCGACGGCATACCGTACGCCATCGATTTCATGAATCCGGCGCCGGACGCCAACTACGACTCGGTGGGTCGCGACAACTTCGAATGGGTCGTGAAGACGGTGGGTAAAATGCTGGTGGACAAAGCGTTGAAGCATACCGGTAAACCTGCCCAATTCACCGCGAACGGCATGCTTGAGCCCGGAGCCTGACCGATGCAAACCAAGATCATGCCGGCGGTCGAGCACTATCACAACCTGATTGCTCGAGACATGGCCGCAGCCGACGAGCAGCTGGCCATGCTGTACCAATTGCAGCAGGACAACAGGACCACCTTCGGCGGGCGTCCTCTGACGCACAGCCTGCGCCCGGCCTTCCTCAGCGAGGAGCAGTACACCCGCATGCAGGATGTGGTCTATCTTATCCGCCAGGCCATCTTGCAGATCGCGGCGACCTTTTTCAATGACAAGGAGTCGCTTGCCGACCTTCAGCTCACCGAATGGGAGCTCGAAATGGCCTCCATCCCGACCAACGTGATCCGCTTCTCGGCAACGGCCCGTCTGGATGCCTTCATGACCGCCCACTCGTTCAAGTTTGTCGAAGTGAACGGCGAATCGCCCGCCGGCGCCGCTTATTCCCATCACTTGGCGAACGTGTACCGCCAGCTGCCCGTCTTCAGGGAATTCGAGAAGAGCTTCCCCATCCGTTTCGTTTCCCCATTGGAGCACTTGATCGACGGCCTGGTGCGCATCTACCATGAGGAGTTCGACGGACTCGAGGAGCGCCCCTCATTTGCCATCGTCGACTACCTTGACGTGCCGACCTACAACGAGTTCGTCCTCATCAAGGAATACCTCGAACGCTTCGGCTATCCGTGCGAAATCATCGATCCCCGCAACCTCGAGTGCAAGGACGGCTGGATCTACGCAAACGGCCGCAAGATCGACATTTTGTACCGTCGCCTGCTCATGAACGAGTTCCACGACATCCTTGACGAGTGCGACGCCTACCTCGACGGGTACAAGGCCCAGAAGACCTGCTACCTGAACTCGTTCCGCTCGAAGCTGGTGCACAAGAAATCCATTTTTGCCTACCTCACCGATTCGAGGTACACGCGCATCCTGAACACCTTGCAGCTGCAGGCCATCCGCGAGCATATCCCATGGACCCGCGTGCTGCGTCCACAGCAGACCAACTACCAGGGCAAGGTGGTCGACCTGATCGACTTCGTCCGCGCCAACCGTCAGATGTTCGTGCTCAAGCCGAACGACGAGTATGGCGGCAAAGGGGTGGTGCTGGGCTTCGAGAGCTCCGAATCGGAGTGGGATGCCGGTATCTCGATGGCGCTCAAGCTAGGATACGTCGTGCAGGAGGTGGTCGACATCCACCGCGAGCCCTTCATGATGAAAACTTCGGACGGATGGGCGGAAGTGCCAACGGTACTCGATTTGGACCCGTATATTAACGGACCCTTGATGGGTGGCTGCCTCACGCGCACCTCCACATCAAACCTGGCCAACGTGACGGCCGGTGGCGGTACGCTGCCGACCTTCATTTTACGATACATACGTTAGTGATGGATTTGTCCCAACCTGTAAAAGTCGCCATCCTCGACCTGAACAATCAGACCCCCAACGAGAGCATGCGATGCCTGCGCGAGTTCCTGGCTTCGGCCGGCGACATCGTTCCGGGGCTGACCATCGACGTCGACGAGTTCGACGTGCGCGCCAAGAACGAAATCCCCGACCTGTCGTACGACATCTACATCTCCAGCGGTGGTCCGGGCAGCCCGTTCGACGGCGAGGACCATGACTGGGAGAATCGGTATTTCGACTGGGCCCACGACGTGCTGAACCACAATGCGGAAACGGGCCACTTCGACAAGCACGTGCTGTTCATCTGCCACTCGTTCCAGCTCATGTGCCGATGCTTCGACATTGCCACGGTAAGTAAGCGCAAATCCACCTCGTTCGGCATCACCCCCATCCACATGACGGAGGACGGCCAGGACGACATCCTTTACAAAGGTCTCTCCGATCCCTTCTATGCGGCCGACTTCCGCGACTGGCAGGTCACCCAGCCGGATGTGGAAAAGATCAAGGCGATGGGCGGCAGCATCCTCTCAATCGAGAAGGAGCGCCCCCACGTGCCCCTCGAGCGCGCCACCACGGCCATCAGGCTCAACAAGGCGATGGTCGGGGTGCAGTTTCACCCCGAGGCCGACGTCGACGGCATGTTGATGCACTTCGGGCAGGAGCACCGCAAGAAGCACGTGATTGAGCAACATGGCCAGGATAAGTACGACGAAACCATCGCCCGCATGCGCCATCCCGACTACCTGGACCTTACGCACCGCACCATCCTCCCAAATTTTCTGCACAACGCCATTCTGAGCCTCAAAGCTGAAGAACTGGCCTGATCGTCATGGGTTTAACGGCACAACAAATTCTCGAGCATCATCAGGAGATGCACGGTAAATTGCATCTCAGGCATTTCAAAAGCAGAGTTCTCGGGGTGCGCAAACCGTGGTACGTGTACCAGACGGCCAACTGGAACCCGCAGCGCCCGTTCCTCCTGCTGTGGCTCTTCCGCGGTCATGAGCGTGAGTGGGTGAACTTCCGTGAGGACAGCTCACGCCTCGAGAGCACCGCAATCCAGGACCTCGACGCCCTCAACATCCGCAAGATCGTGCCACCGGCCGTCGCCATCATGCCGGGGCTCACCTCGACGAACAACTGGGTCCCCTCGGGCGGCGTCAACATGGTGGGAGAGTGGAAGCCGTCCATGAAAGGCCTTGGCAGCGGGCGGTTCTGGGACTATCTCACCGGCGAACTCATGCCGTTCGTGGAGTCTACATACAATCCGAAGGGGATGGCCACTCGGGCAGGGTTCGGCTTCTCGCTCGGCGGATATACCTTGCAGATGCTCAGCTTGCGCATACCGGGCTATTTCGACCACGCGGCCTTCTACGACGGGCTGTTTCCTTGGCCATCGCACCAGGACCCCCGCCTTGAAGGCGACGACCATACCGACCGGATATGGACCCAGTCGCCCATCTTCGACGGCGCCTTCGGCAATCCGCGCGACAAAAAGGCCATGGATCGCTGGAATCCCACCGACACCCTCATGACGGCCGACGACGACTGGCTCGAACAGCTGCGCCGGACCCATTTTTGGATCAACAGCGCCGCCGGCGACGGATCGACGGGCAACATCGACCGTGCCAAGTTCTTCATATCCGAGCTCGAGCGCCGTGGCATCCACAACCAGATGCGGCGCGTGCCCTTCGACGACCACGCCCGACACAACTGGCACTGGAACGACGCCTTCTTCAACAAGGTGCTCACCCGCATCTCGGCCGAGTACTGATTTATTTCAAGAAGCCTGCCAAAGGCGTATATTCGAGGAGAACGAAACCTCGAATATTGTATGATTACCCCCATTCGTAAAGTATTGGTCGCCAACCGCGGCGAAATCGCCATCCGGGTGATGCGCACCTGCAAGGACCTCGGCATCCCCACCGTTGCCGTCTATTCCGAGGCCGACGTCGTGGCCCCCCATGTGCAGTACGCCGACGAGGCGGTGCACATCGGTCCGCCGCCCTCCAGCCAGAGCTACCTGGTGATGGACAAGATCATCGCCGCCGCCAAGAAGACAGGGGCGAACGCCATCCACCCAGGCTACGGCTTCCTCAGCGAAAATGCCACCTTCTCGAAACGCTGCAAGGCCGAGGGGATCATCTTCATCGGTCCGGATGCCGAATCCATCGACATGATGGGCGACAAGACCAAGGCCCGCGAGCTCATGGAGGCCGCCGGCGTGCCGCTTCCGCCGGGCACCACCACGGCGTTGGTCGACATCGACGAGGCCCGATCGGTGGCCGACAGCATCGGCTATCCTGTGCTCGTGAAGGCCGCCGCCGGCGGGGGAGGAAAGGGCATGCGCATCATCCACGACCCGGCCGACTTCGAGTCCGGCATACGCCAAGCCAAGTCGGAGGCCCTCAACGCCTTCGGCGACGACCGCGTCTACGTCGAGAAGTACCTCGAGATGCCACGTCACGTCGAAGTTCAGGTCATGGCCGACCGTCACGGCAACGTCGTGCACTTCTACGACCGCGAGTGCTCCATCCAAAGGCGCCACCAAAAAGTGGTCGAGGAGGCGCCCTGCGCTTTTATCAGCGACGAGCTGCGCAGCAAGATGACCACCGCGGCCGTCACCGCCGCCCGCCAGTGCAATTATGTGGGTGCCGGAACTGTCGAATTTCTTGTCGACAAGCATCATAACTACTACTTCCTGGAGATGAACACCCGCCTGCAGGTGGAGCATCCCATCACCGAGCTGATCACGGGGGCCGACCTCGTGAAGCTGCAGCTCATGGTGGCCGAGGGACATCCGCTGCCTCTCAAGCAGGAGGACATTACGATCAAGGGCCATGCCATCGAATGCAGGGTGTGTGCGGAGGATCCCGCCAACCAGTTCTTGCCCAGCATCGGACGTTTGGTGCGCCACCGCGTGCCGATGGGTCCCGGCGTGCGGGTCGACTCGGGCGTGGAGGAAGGGCAGGAGGTGTCGATCAACTACGACCCGCTGCTCACCAAACTCTGCACATGGGGCAGCGACCGCCAGCAGGCCATCGACCGCATGAAGCGCGCCCTCGACGAGTACCACATCGAGGGGTGCCGCACCACCATCCCGTTCTGTTATTTCGTGATGGGTCATCCAAAATTCATTGAGGCCCAATACGATACGCACTTCATCAAAGACTATTTCAAGGGCGCGTCCGACATGGACCGCCTCAACGAAGTTGGCGGACCCGAAATCGCAGCCCTCGTCGCCGGGCTCATGCATGCCCAGGCCGCCGACCGCAAACAGCAGTCCAACGGCAAAGCCTCGGCAGGCTCACCGGTTGCGACGGCGGAAATGTCCGGATGGTGGATGAAGCGGAGGTCTTGACCACGGATGTCACACGAACGCAACAAAGGCCTCTTTGAGGAGCTCCAGAAGCTGGGCACAGAGCAACGCAATCCACGCAGCATGTCGATCGACCTGGCGAGCGCACGCGACATCGTCGACATCATCAATGCTGAAGACCGTACGGTCGCCGATGCCGTGGCCACGCGAGCCGACGGCATCGCCGCCGCCATCGACTTGGTGCGCGACGCCTTGGCCGCCGGAGGAAGACTCATCTACACCGGTGCGGGCACCAGCGGACGCATCGGTGTGGTCGACGCGTCGGAGTGTCCGCCCACCTACGGATCCGAGCCCTGGCAGGTGGTGGGTGTGATTGCCGGCGGGCGCGATGCCATCTTCGAGGCGCAGGAGGGCAGCGAAGACTCGCCCGAAGACGGCGCCGACGCCATGCGCGCGATGAATGTGGGTCCGAACGACGTCGTTTGTGGACTCGCCGCAAGTGGAAGGACCCCATACGTCCACGGCACCCTCGAATACGCCCGAAGTGTGGGCGCCAAGACCGTGTTCGTGTGCTGCGTCCCCGCCGAGCAGGTGAAGCTGCCCATCGTGCCCGACATCATGATCGACGTGGTGGTCGGCCCCGAAGTGGTGATGGGCTCCACCCGCATGAAGAGCGGAACCGCCCAGAAGATGGTCTGCAATATGATCACAACAGGGGCATTCATCCGTCTGGGCAAGGTGTACGAGAACGTCATGATCGACCTCATGCTCACCAACAAGAAACTGCAGGAGCGTTCGCGCCGCATTGTGATGATGCTTACCGGACTCGACTACGACCAGGCCTCCGATGTGCTCGACCAAGCCGGCGGACACGTCAAGACCGCCATGGTGATGGCCCTCACCGGCGCCGACGTGGCCAAAGCCCGGGAATTGCTGAGGGCGAACGAGGGTTTTGTGAGGAGGGTTGTGGCCAGTGACTAGGAAGAAGGTTGCTCACCGACACCTCGCAAGCTCGGTGTGTTAGTTCACAATGACATTACATCACATTTATGGAAGAAGAGACGGGGCGGTGCGGAGCACCGCCCCGTCTCTTCGCTACGTTGAGTCGCCATTGTCATCCTGAGCTGACACATTGAGGCCGAAGGCCGAAATGTCGGCGAAGGACCTTGTGTTCATTGACTCCTCGTGATGATGAGTTTAGAAATACAAGGTTGCTCGACTGACTCCTCGCGATAACGAGTTTAGAAAGGCAAGGTTGCTCGACTGACTCCTCGTGATGATGAGTTTAGAAAGGCAAGGTTGCTCGACTGACTCCTCGTGATAACGAGTTTAGAAATGCAAGGTTGCTCGACTGACTCCTCGTTGCACTCGGAGATGAGCTCGCAATGACATGCTCGCTTGCTAAAAGAAGGAATGCTGGGCGGCGCTTCGCGCCGCCCAGCTATCCAAATCCCCCAAGGCGCCGTTGTCATCGCGAGCCCATCATCGAGGCCGTAGGCCGAGATGTCAGCCGAGCGACCTTGTATTGCTCAGGCCGAGATGTCAGCCGAGCGACCTTGTATTTACTGAAGCGCCAACATGTAAGCGATGCTCCTTCCCTCAATATTTCATATTATAGCGACGTTGTCATCCCGATGGGATCGAACGCACCGCATTGAATGACCACGAAACACATATAACCCCGTACCTGGCCTATCGCAATCGGATCAAGCTTGGCATCATTGTGGCCCAAGTGGCGGCGATTATGCTGTTCAAGTTCTGGCCGACGATGACGACGGTGCCCGAACCAATCGAGGTGTCGTTCGACGACCGCAGGATCATCGCCATCGACGAGTCGGCCATCACCACGCAGGCGGCGCCGCCTCCGGCACCGGCGAGGCCGTTCGTGCCGGTGAATCCGATCTTGGATCCGGTGCCCGACATCACCGACCAGCTTGACCTTCGTGTGGAACCCATCTCCATCCAGCCGATGGAGGGAGCGGGGACAGGAGCGACTGAGGGCACAGGTTCTGGTGCCGGTGGAACGGGGGAGGCCAAGCTTTCGACGAGGCCCACACGTCCGCCGAGCGTCGTGCGCATCGTCGAGCCCGTGGTGCCCGAGGAGGTGCGTAAGGCCAAGTTGCGGGCTGAGATCACCGTGAGGTTTCTGGTGGGAGTCGACGGACTCGTCGAAGAGGCCGAAATCGCCGAGATACGCGTCTATGACTCAAAGACCAGGCAGTTTCAGAAGGTGGACGACATCGGGTATGGCCTGCGCGAGGTGACCCTGCAGGCCGCAATGGGCTGGCGGTTCCGTTCCGCCGAAGAAGACGGCGAGAAAGTGCGTGCCTGGAGCCGGCACCTGTTCACGTTCGGGAATTAGAAAAAGGTTGTTCGCCGACATATGGCAAGTTCGGTGTGTCAGCTCAGGATGACATGGCGGTGATACAAAAAAGAAGGTTGTTCGCCGACATATGGCAAGTTCGGTGTGTCAGCTCAGGATGACATGGC
>CAYZWQ010000058.1:0-15032 GCA_964481355.1 uncultured Chitinophagales bacterium | reverse complement strand
ATCGACAGCAAGAACTCGTTCATCATAACACCGAGGCTCACCACCCAAGGTAACACCTCCGACAGGAACGTCGACGGATTCACGGTGCTGCCAGACAACAGTCCGCTCAACAGCACCCTCAACTTGAGCACCTCCGATAACACGGCCATCAATTTCGGCAACAACATTCTCTATCGCAGAGGCTTTGAGAAGCGTGGAAGAACCCTGTCCCTCTCGTTGAACACCAGTGTGAACAACCGGAAGGGCGAGAGCACGCAGCAGTCCACCAACACCTTCGTGCGGGCCAACATGGGCGAGGTGACCCAAGTGATCGACCAGATCACCGACAGCCCGAGCACCAATACAGGATGGTCTGGCAATATCAACTACACCGAGCCCCTCGGCGAACGCAGCCAGATTCAGCTGAGCTACAATCCGTCGATCAATTACTCGAACTCAGAGCGCTACACCTACAATTTGGATCCGATATCGCAGTTCTACGCCGACATCGATTCCCTTCTTTCGAATGAGTTCGACAACACGAATTTCGTTCAACGGGGCGGCCTGAGCTATCGCTACAACTTCGAGAAGATCAACTTCAACATCGGTGCGAATCTACAATATGAGAAGCTGACCAGCGATCAGAGCTTCCCTGTCGACTTCTACGGCGACACCTCGTTCAACAGCATCCTTCCGGATGCCGTGGCGACCTACCGTTTCGCCCAAAACAGCCAGCTTCGCCTGCAATACCGCGCAAGCACACGCACACCGAGCATCTCCCAGTTGCAGAACGTGATCGACAACACGAATCCGCTCCAACTTTCGACGGGAAATCCGGATCTTGGCCAGCAGTTCAACCACAATCTGAACTTGCGCTACAATCTGACGCGTGTCGCCGAAGGCCAGACGTTCTTCGCCTTCCTGAACGGCAGCCTCACTCAGGACTACCTCGGCAATTCGACATTCATCGCACAGAGCGACACGTTGTTGGCCGATGGTGTGCTGCTTCGTACCGGTGGACAGCTTCGCCGTCCGGAGAATCTCGGAAATGCCCAAAATCTTCGCGGATTGGTCGCCTACAGCTTCCCAAGCAAGCAGCTCAAGAGCAACGTGAGCTTCAGTTTGGGCGGCTCGCTCTCCAGAAATCCGTCCGTTCTCAACAACGCGACGTATTTCACAAACAATTCGAGCGTGAACAGCCGCGTCGGTATCGCAAGCACCATCAGTCCACAAGTGGACTTCACACTGGCCTACAATGTGAACCTGATCAACGTTTCGTACGAGCAGCCGAACCAACCAAGCACCAATTACACCCAGCAACAAGGCAGTTTCCAGTTCACCTGGATGCCGAAGAACAAGTTTGTGTTCATTTCCGACTTTGCCTTCAACACTTACAGCGGTCTTGAGACAAGCGTGAACCAAAATGCCGCTGTGCTGAACTTGGCGGTTGGCTACAAGTTCCTGAAGAAGAACGCCGGCGAACTTCGCCTCACTGGGTTCGACTTGTTCAACCAGAACAATTCCATCCGTCGCAATGTGACGGACACCTACATTCAGGACACCTTCAGCAACGTGCTTACCCGCTACTTTGTGATGACCTTCACCTACAACCTGCGGAACTTCAACACAGGGGCACAGCCTGAGCGCAGACCCGGAATGATGGGACCAGGCTTCGGACCTCCGGGCACCATTCGTGGACGGGGTGAGTTTTAAGCTCATTTGATCGGCAAAAAGGCTCCGCACCAATAGGTCGGGGCCTTTTTTTTGGTTTGCACGATGCATGCAATTCCATTATCATTGTCGAATGTAACCGCTTACATCAACCGATTATGGGGCAAAACGACATGAAGCCTGCACATACACCCAAACCCAAACTCAGTTTCTGGGACCTTTGGAACATGAGCTTCGGCTTTATGGGCATCCAATTCGGTTTCGGCCTCCAAAATGCGAATGTGAGCCGCATTTTCGAGACGTTGGGAGCAGCCAAGGACGACATCCCCATCTTGTGGCTTGCAGCCCCCGTGACCGGCCTTCTTGTGCAACCCATCGTGGGTTACTTGAGCGACCGCACGTGGAGTCCACGATTCGGCCGCCGCCGCCCATTCTTCCTCATCGGTGCCATTTTGGCCTCCATCGCCCTCATCATGATGCCCAATTCGCCGGCGTTATGGTTTGCCGCCGGAATGCTCTGGATCTTGGACGCATCCATCAACATCTCGATGGAACCGTTCCGGGCGCTCGTGGCCGACAAGCTGCCGAGCGAGCAGCGCACCAACGGCTTTGCCGTGCAGACCTTCTTCATCGGCGTGGGCGCCGTCGTGGCATCGGCTTTGCCCTACATGATGACGAACTGGTTCGGAGTCGTGAATACCGCAGCCCCTGGTGAAGTGCCACAATCGGTGGTTCTCTCGTTTTACATCGGGGCATTCGTATTCTTTGCAACAGTTTTGTGGACCGTGCTGCGAACTCGGGAATATCCTCCCATCGACATCGCCGCCTTTGAGAGGGAAAAGAGGGAGACCGCCGGCTTTTTAAAGGGGTTTGCCAACATTTTCAAGTCGATGGTGGGCATGCCCAAGACGATGATGCAGCTCGCCGTCGTACAGTATTTCACCTGGTTTGCGCTTTTCTGCATGTGGATCTACACCACCAGCGCTGTGACCAGCCATGTGTACGGCACTTCCGACACTACCAGCATCCTCTATAACGAGGGCGCCGACTGGGTGGGGATCCTGATGGCCATGTATAACGGGGTCGCCGCGCCCGCTGCGTTCCTACTGCCGGCCTTGGCCTCAAAAATCGGGCGTAGGGCCGTCCATATGATATCCCTGCTCATCGGTGGCATCAGCTTGGCGTCGATCTATTACATCAGCTCGCCGATGATGCTTCTGCTTCCGTTTGTGGGAATCGGCATCGCCTGGGCCAGCACGCTCACCATGCCCTATGCCATCCTTGCAGGATCGCTTCCTGAAGAGAAGATGGGCGTCTACATGGGCATCTTCAACTTTTTTATTGTCATTCCACAGATCACCGCGGCCACCATCTTGGGATTCTTGATGCGCAACTACTTCGGCAACGAGGCCATCTGGGTGCTCGTGTTAGGTGGCGCCTCGATGGCCCTCGCCGGACTTGTGGTGCTGCTCGTCGACGACGTCGACGACGTTGTGGCTCAATCGTGAACCACGGCGAACAATTCGTCCATCGACATCAATCGAGCTTCCTGAACGGCAATGGCCGATTCGATCGAAGCCAGATTTTCCTGGCTGTAGGCATCAGACTCAGCTATTTCGCGTAGCTCGCCTATGCCCGACATCAGGTTGCTGTGGATCGTCACAAGCTTGGCCATTGACTTTGTGTCGGACGGATCCGTCTTCGAGATCATCACCGACAGGTAGTCCACGTACATCTCCAGCTCTTTTGCGAACATGTGGGGACGCTCAGCCGGTGTGAGCTGTATGCGTCCATAAATATGGTCGACCATCTCTTGCAGTTCATACGGGCCATTGAACCAGGCAATGTTGGGGCCAGGGCATATTGCCTGTTTTCCGTAGGTCTCTTTAACGATACCCAGATTGATGAGTGATCCGTTTCCAAGGTGGTCGCACAGGCAGGTCTTGTCGTACACTTCCTGGATCATGGCCGCTTTTTGCGACTCGCTCATCTCGAGGGTTTCGATTTGTGCCAGCTTCAATTCCTGATATTCGTTAGATGCTGTGCAGATGGGTTTTTCGGTGAATTCGGTATTTGTTTCAAGGAACCCCTTTGGACATGGCGATCCTGGCTTACCCTTTTCGATCTGCCCCCTCGTCCAGAGTTCGGAACCACTAGCGCGCAAGTTGTTGAAGGGCACGCCGAGCGGAGAGACATTGCTCAGGTAGAGATCATCTTCTCCGGCATCGACGAGTTGCCGAAGTGTGGGGTCATCGACATTTGTGGCCTCCGGCACCAACAGAAACGGGCTGCCCCAACCTACCAGGTCGGCGCCGTAAACATCCATAAGGCGCTGCATTTCGCCATGGGTCCCGACACCTCCTTGAACCGTGAGCAAGGGCTTGTGCTCGTCGGTGGCAGCATGCCACTCCCATCCCATTTTGTCGTACCAGGCACGGATCAGTGGGCGAAATTCGTCCATCAGCTGATCGCGCTTGTCGCGAAACTCCCTCAGAATGGTCGGCATGAGCTGTCCATCGGACGGAAATGCATGTCCGCCGCAATTTAGACCCGACTCTATGCGGAACTCGGCGATTTCAAGGCCCTTTTTCGCCAAGAACTTGCCCTGTACCAAAGCCGACCGAAAATCGCTCACCTTCAGTATGATCTTCTTTTGGATATTGCCCGAGGCATCGCGGTAGAAATCTCGAAAATCGGAAAGATATCCGTACAAGCGTGGATTGAATCCTGCCGAAAGCACCAATGCAGACTGCAGCCTGCTGTTGGCGTATCCTCTTAGTGCCGAGCTGGCATCGGTGAACATGGCTGGAAGCGCGTTGCTCTGCCTGTCGTAGGTTACGCGGTCGACCTTCGACATGATGTTGACATCGATCGAACCAGGCACGATGTTGGCGTCAAGTTGCGCCTTTTGCTCGCTGCTCAACAAATCTAGGCCGCCATTTTTAAGCCGGTTCCACATTTTTTTGATGTCGGCCGAGTCGGGCAACAGCTCAAAGTAACGGTATTTGTCGTTACCTACGGCGTATGGCAGGGCACGCAAGGCCTCCATTTTTTGGTCAACAATCGTCTGAACGAGATCCAGGTAGGCGGTTATGCGTTTTGCGCGACTGTCTGCGGCATTGCGCGATATCGACGAGAAGGGCAGTTTGTGCTCCTTGGCATACCAGGCCCTGATGCGTTCGGTCAGGTGGTCGTCGACGATGGATATGACGGAGGTGATCCCAAGATGGGCAACGCGAATGGGAGAGTCGATCGTGTGGCCGGTTCCCATCACTGGTATATGAAATTGATGCATTGACATCGAAGTATGTGGTTGATTCCGAAAATGGCAAGAGGGCATTCGTTGAACCATGCAAGGTACTTCTGAGAGCTGGACAATGGCATGTCGTATTTTGTTTGATAATTGACGGTTCATGTCATCGGCATACCATCGCCGCGAATCCGTTCGTTGATGCATCTGAATCAATGGCCGAAGTGTAACTGCGGAACATCTCTGCCATCGCATATGTATCTTGAGAAAACTTATTTCCAATAATCATAACACCGTATAGCTTTGTTACGTATATTCAAAAAGAGGCTGCGTTTTCGGACGACCTCGATACTTGCCTCTCGTAACGTATTGTTATGCAGCGCGTTAACAGTATCAACCTCGCTCTTTGCCATTGATGTGCACGCCCAGGTAAGCTCCTGCCCATCGCTTGCTTCGATCACGACGGGGACGGTTATGTCGTATAAAACCTACGACGACCGCGACCGCCTTACGCAGTCTCAAAACCTTACAGCTGCATCTAATCGGATTGAGGCCGGATACCAGACGCTGTACTTGGATGAGGAGCTGTACGACGCCCGAGGGCGACTGACGGCCAGGGGCGAACTGGTGATTCGCTGCCAAAATGATGTTCTTTTTTTTGATATGACTAGGATGATACCGGGCGAGGCGCTTCGCGGTGCCGAAACCATGGAGATACGGTCCGACCAAAACTTGCTCAGACTACCCGTCGATCTCTCACCGGGCCAAATGCTGCCACAGGCAAGCACGAGCGTCGAGGTCGGTCCAGAGGCGTCAGGGAGCCTCATGACACTCGATTTCAGCATCACCAACCGATCTGTTGAAGCTGCCGTTGACATTGAGACACCTGCCGGTGTGTTCAGCACCACGTTGATCAGACAGCGGTCATCCTCGCGATCTAAAGTGCTGATGCTACGGAAGACATTGGAATACGACGAGATGGTGTGGTACGATCTGGGCAGAGGACTCATGGTGCGAACGGAGTGGTACGACACCAAGGGCCGGCTCAAAACATACACGGTATTGTCACGACTGGAATGAATCTGTGAAAGCAATTCAAATAGGCAATCTATTTGAATGTGTTGTTGAAAGCGGCCTGTAGCGACACTGCAGGCCGTTTTTTTTGAATCGCATGCAAATGTGGTGATAAAACATCCAAAGAGCGGTACTTTTGGTCTTTCAATTTTGACACATCGGCTTTTCGATGGCCCGGAACGCTGACATCGTGGCATATCGTTTTTCACACATGGACAAAAAAGAAGCATATCTACACAAAGACCGCCTCGTGCGCGGCCTGTCGGACAACGGATTTTTTCAGGTTGCGGTTGTCAAGACCACCGATGTTGTGCGAGAGGCTGCAGAAAGGCACCATCTCAGCCCCCTTGCCACGGTCCTCTTGGGAAGGGCATTGACAGGTGTGATGCTCCTCAGCTCCGCATTGAAGGGCGAGGAGCGTATACAGCTGGTGATGCAGGGAAACGGTCCGCTATCCATGCTCGCCGTTGAGGCCAACAGCATCGGGGAAATAAGGGGCTACGTCCAGAACCCGTCCGCCATGGTTGACGTCGAAAAAGGGGAACGCATCGAAGACGGATTGGGGATCGGCCTGCTCACCTTTTCCAAGACGTTGTTCAACGAGGCAAAACCGATTACCGGAACCGTCGAACTTGCATCGGGCAACGTGAGCAAGGATCTTGCCCATTATCTGATGCAGTCCGAGCAAATCCCTTCCGCCGTGAGCCTGGATGTCCAACTGAGTGCAGCCGGTGAGGTAGAATCGGCAGGCGGGGTGCTCATCAAGGCGTTGCCGGGTGCGCCAACAGCAGATATCGAGCTCCTCGAGGGCAATTTATTGGACTTGCCTCCCGTTGCCGGCATGTTGGCCGGTGGCCAGTACATCGACGACATCATGCATAAGGTAATGGAGCCTCTACAGGTGAAGGAGCTTGGCAGAACACCGGTGCATTTTTTCTGCCGATGCAACAAAGATCGATTTGTGGTTGCCTTGAGCATGCTGAACCTCAACGAAATTGAGGAAATGGCCGATCAGGACCAAGAAATGGTGTGCCATTATTGCAATGAGCGATACATCATCACCGCTCAAGAAATTCAGTCGTTGGCGCGCAGCAAGAAAATTGGGCTGAATTGATAACATGGCTATAATTCGTACATTCAACGAATCAGTTATCCCGATCAAAAAATCCGCATGGGGATTCTGCACTAATTGGTGACGTGTATGAGCGATGGTGACAAGCAACGCGAGGGTGCCGTACATGGAGTTGCAAGCCGTGAGATTGCACTTAATGCCGACCGCTTGAAGTTGCTTCAGCAGATTCTAGACAAAGTTCCAGACGTTGTCGTGATGGTCGACAGCCAAGGCATCTTCCGCTTTGTGAGTCAAGCTTCGGAGTATCTGTGGGGGTACAAGCCGGAGGAACTCATCGGACGGCCGTTCATCGACTTCGTTGACCCAAGCGATCGAGAGCGTACTCTTCGCATCGCGGACGACATTCTGAACGGGCTTGTAACCACCAATTTTGAAAATTACTATCTGAGGAAGGACGGGGTCATCGTGCCCGTCCTGTGGTCGGCTTACTGGGACAATGACGACAATATCATGTATGCCATTGCCCGAAACGCCTCGAAAATTAAAGACACCGAATCGATGCTCGCCGAGAGCGAAGCACTGTTGAGCGAGTCGCAGCGGCTTGCAAAAAATGGGCAGCTGGAATTTTGACTTCCGCACCGACCGGCTCACATGGTCGGACGCACTCTATGACGTCTTCGAGGTCGACCGCGACACATTCAAGGAAACCCATGGTTCCTTTTTAAGCCTCATCGATGACGACGACCGTGAGCGGGCGCTCGACACGAGCCGGAACACGCAGCTTACCGGAGAGCCTTTCAACATCCGGTATGGCATCACTACACCCAGCGGCAAAAAAAAGGTGGTGGAAGAATTTGGGTACTGCGAGAAAGACATGGCCGGCAGGGTGGTACGCCTGTTCGGAACAGCACAGGACATCACGGATAGGGTTGCAGCCGAAAACGAGATACGGGATTCGCGCGAACGGTACAAAAAAGTGTTTGACTACGACCCGTTGCCGAAGTGGATCTACGACCTGGAGACGTACACCTTTTTGGATGTGAACCAAAAGGCTCTCGAAACGTACGGCTACTCGAAGGATGAGTTCCTTTCGATGACCATCATGGACATACGGCCAAAGGAAGACGTCCCACAGATGGAGAGGCTGCACCACGACGTCTCACACATGGACAAATCGCATTTCGGAGTGTACACGCATCTGAAGAAGAATGGCGATCGTATCCGAATGGACGTTACCGGGCATAGCTTGGAATATATGGGACGCGACTGCATGCTTGTGGTGTGTGTGGATGTGACACAGAACGAACATCTCAACGAAGAGCTTCTCAAGCGTGCAAAGGAGCTTGAAATATCGAACGCGGACCTCGAACGCTTTGCCTATGTTGCGTCGCACGACCTGCAGGAACCTTTGCGCATGATCGCGAGCTTCTTGGCCTTGCTTGACAAGAAATACCACGACAAACTCGACGACAAGGCGCGGCAGTACATCCATTTTGCCGTTGACGGAGCCAAACGGATGCGGCAGATCATTCTCGACCTACTCGAGTTCTCGCGGCTTGGCGGAAACGACGGCGATCGGGAGCACATCGACCTGAACGAGCTTGTCGACGAATTTAAGCTTCTGAGACGTAGACTGATCAACGAAACGTCAGCCGTCATCCATTGCGATAAATTGCCGGTGATATTGGCACACAGACCTCCCGTCACGCTCGTATTTCATAATTTGCTCGACAATGCCCTGAACTATTCCAAGAAAGGGGTTAAGCCCGAAATTTGGGTTTCATATTTGGACAGGGGTGACAATTGGGAGTTTGCGATCAGGGACAACGGGGAGGGAATCGAAAAGGAGTATTTCGATAAAATCTTCGTGATCTTTCAACGGCTCCATAACCATGAGTCGATTCCTGGCAGCGGCATGGGTTTGGCAACGACCAAGAGGATTATAGAGAGCTATGGGGGCAAAATATGGCTGGAATCTACCCCTGATGAAGGGAGCACCTTTTATTTCAGCGTTCCGAAGCATCCAGCTACATAACCTTGCTTCAGCGAGTGACTTATGGGGTTATTAGTATTTTTAAATAACTCCAAACACTTATAAAAAACATCTGATAAGACGGATATATACGCTGATATTACGTTGTTTGTGTTAATATTATAATGATCAGCCACTTCTGTAGATCTCAGATGAGAACGCCTTTGAAGAAAATTTGAGGCTAAAGAAGAAGGAGCGTATTTGTATGGTTACAAACAATCCACCCAAAGAGCGAAAAACAGGCGAGCATAACGTGACCGACACCTATAATTACGAGATGCTCTTCAATATCATGGCGCAGGGTGTCGTATTTCATGATGCATCTGGCAAGATCATCAATGCAAACGCATCCGCACTTAGGCTGCTTGGCTTGAGCTTGGACCAGCTTCAGGGCAGGACGTCCTTCGATCCGGAGTGGAAAACCGTTCACCGCGACGGGTCGGACTTCCCGGGGAACGAGCATCCGGCAATGGTTACATTAACGACGGGCGAGGCGGTGAGCAATGTGGTGATGGGTGTGTTCCATCCTGTTTCGGGGAAATACGTATGGTTGTTGGTCAACTCGGAACCTGAGTTTCTGAACGGCTCGAACGAGCTGCACCGAGTTTTTGTGACGTTTACCGACATTACGGCACAAATTGAGTCGGAACGCGAGCTTGTCTATGCGACGAAGCTGCAAGAGAACCTGATGACCCTGTCGAACACCTTCATCAACCTCCCGTTGGATCAGGTTCAAGACACCGTCAATCGCAGTCTGCGCGATTTGGGGCAGTTCATCCATGCCGACCGTATGTACATCATCGAGTATGACTTTGACTTGATGGTGACGAACAACACCTACGAGTGGTGCGCACCTGGCATCGAGCCTCAAATTGAGAATTTGCAGGGGGTCTCCGTCGAAGGGATGGAGGATCTCGTAACGGCCCACAGGATGGGCGAGACGATCTACATTGATGATGTGCGCATGATGGACAAAGAGGATACGATGCGGCAGGTCTTGGAGCCACAAGGTATCATCAGCCTCATTTTGGTGCCCATTATGGACGGCGACGACTGCATTGCCTTCGTGGGCATCGACTGGGTGCACGAACAGCACACCTACACCCATTGGGAGGAAAAGCTGCTTGCCGTTTTCGCACAGATGTACGTCAATCTCGTGAACAGGCAGAAAAGTATCCTTGCCTTGCAGGAGAGCGAAAGTCGCATGAGGGGATTTCTGAATGCGCAGACCAGCTATGTGATCAGGACGGACCTTCGAGGCAAACACACGTACTGGAACCAAAAGTTCGAGGAGGATTTCGGCTGGTTGTACAGAAAGATGGGTTTAGACGGCTCAGATTCATTGTCTTCGATTTGCGAGTACCATCGTGAACGCGCTGCCAAAGCCGTAGAGTTGTGCATGACCGAACCCGGAAAAATCGTGCAAGTAGAACTGGACAAGATGGGCAAAGAGGGGGGTACCTACACTACGTTGTGGGATTTTGTATGCCTTACCGATGCCCATGGTAAACCGCTTGAGATGCAGTGTGTCGGTATCGATATTACGGCGATGCGTGCTGCCGAAGAACAGGTCCGTATCCTGTCGCGGGCGGTCGAGCAGAGCCCCGTGAGTATCGTCATTACCAATCTCGACGGAGAGATTGAATACGCGAATCCCATGACGTTCGCAACCACCGGCTACACGCCTGAAGAGCTCGTGGGCAGGAACCCCCGGGTGTTGAAGTCGGGCGAGACAAGCAAAGATGAATACGACCATCTGTGGAGGTCCATCAGCAATGGTGGCGAATGGAAGGGTATTTTTCACAACCGAAAAAAAACGGGGGAGCTGTACTGGGAGTCATCGCGAATATCTCCCGTTTTTGGGAAAAATGGGGAAATAACCCATTACATGGCCATCAAGGAGGATATTACCGAGCGCAAGCGAGTTGAAGACGCCCTGGTGCTCAGTGAGAGCAGGTATCGTGAATTGGCCGAATTCAGCCGTACCGTCGTGTGGGAGGTGGATCTGAACGGAATGTACACCTACCTGAACAAGGCATCGGAGAATGTGTTCGGATACACCGCCGAAGAACTCGTTGGCAAGGCTTACTTCTATGATCTACATCCCGAAAATGTACGAGACGAGTTTCGTGAAAAAGGTCTGAGCCTTATACAGCTAGGCGAGACGCTGGTCGATTTCATCAACCCCGTGCAGAAAAAGGACGGTTCCGTTATTTGGGTGTCGTCGAATGCGACGGCGATCCATAACTCGAAGGGCGAGCTTGTCGGCTACCGTGGCGCCGACAACGACATCACCGAGCGAAAGCTGGCCGAAGACGAGGTTCGCAAGTTCAGAATCATCTCGGATCAGGCAAATTACGGCTCGGCCATCACCACTCCAGACGGTGTGATCACCTATGTCAACGAAGCCTTTGCTGCAATGCATGGCTGGACGGTGGATGAATTGATTGGCAAACATCTGAGCGTGCTCCATAATGAGCAACAGATGCCCTACATTGGAACACTAATTACACGAATCGTAAATGATGGGGGATTCCCGGCTGAAGAGGTGCCTCACACCCGGAAAGATGGCTCCGTGTTCCCTACCCTGATGAGCGCCATTGGCATCAAGGACGACCGCGGTGAACTGATGTTCATGTCGGCCACAGCCATCGACATCACGGACCTCAAGGAGGCCGAGGAGCAGATCAGACAGCAGAATGCTCGCTTAAGTGCGTTCATGAACGCCATGCCAGATATCATTTTCGTATCGAATAAGGACGGCGACTATCTCGAGTACATAAAATCTTCGGTGAGCAAAGGGTATTACGACTATTCCGACCTCGTAGGCAAAAACGTGCGCGATGCTTTTAGTCCTGAAGTGGCCGAACAGCATTTGACCAACATCCGGAAGTCGCTTGAGACGGGAGAGATCATCACCTATGAGTATCCGAGGATTGAGGACGGAAAGCTCCACCACTTTGAAGGTCGCATCGTTGCTTTAGATGACGAGCGTGTTTTACGCTTTGTCCGCGACATCACGAAGCAAAAAGAATATGAGAATGAGATCCGTAGACTCTCGATGGCCATCGAGCAGAGCCCCGTTGCGATTGTCATCACCGATTTGGAAGCAAATATCCAATACGCAAGCCCTGCCTTCTTTGACTTCACAGGTTATACACCAGAAGAGGTGATCGGCCAGAACACGAAGATCCTCAAGTCTGGCAAAACACCCGACGAAGTTTATGCCGAAATGTGGACAACCATTACCAAAGGCGAAACGTGGCGCGGTGAATGGGTCAACAAGAAGAAGAATGGAGAACTGTACTGGGAAAGCATTTCCATTACACCCGTGGTTGACACCATGGGTGTTGTTTCCGGCTATTTGGCCATCAAGGAAGAGATAACGAAACGGAAGCACAACGAGGATAAGATTCACGAACTCAATGCCACTTTGGAGCAGCGCATTGACGAGCGAACCCAACAGTTGGCCAAATCGAATGCGGACCTTCTCGAAGAGATCGCCATGAGAATCCGAATGGAGGCCGATCTGTTGCATGCACGAAACGAGGCGGAACTGGCAAACCATGCGAAGAGCGAGTTCTTGTCGAGAATGAGCCACGAACTGCGGACCCCCATGAACTCCATTTTAGGGTTCGCGCAGCTTCTCGACATGAGCGACCTTACAGAAAGCCAGCAGAAGAGCGTGAACCATATCATACGAGGCGGTGAGCATCTGTTAAGCCTGATCAACGAGGTGCTCGACATATCGCGCATAGAGTCCGGAACGGTGTCACTCTCCATCGAACCCGTGAACGTCAGCAGTGTGGTTCAAGAAATGATCGACACGGTCACCCCGTATGCCCAAACCCAAAATGTGAGTATTTCCTGCGACGACCAGTGCGATAATAATTTGCATGTGAAGACAGACCGGCAGCGTTTCAAGCAGATTCTCTTGAATCTGATCAACAATGCCATCAAGTACAACAAGGAAAACGGTTCGGTGGCGATCTACGCAGAGTTACTGAAAGGAGACAACCGAAAGAAACCTGTAGTTCGCATTTCGATCAAGGACACCGGAGTGGGCATCACCCAAGATAATATTGAGAAGATCTTCAACCCGTTTGAGCGGCTTGGCGCCGAAAACAGCCGTATAGAAGGTACCGGTCTTGGTTTGGCGGTGGTTAAAAAACTCACCGAACTGCTATATGGCCAATTAGGAGTTATCAGTGAGCCTGGTGTTGGAAGCACGTTCTGGGTCGAGTTTGAGTTCGCCGCCCCGTTGTCGAAAAATGGTGTGTCATCCGAGAATGGCACGCTCACAAAACATCATGATACCAAAGCACAGAGTTCGATTTTGTATGTCGAGGACAACCAGCCGAACGTGGAGTTGGTCGAGGAGATTTTGGGAACTGTCCGGCCAAACGTTAACTTGATAACCACTATATACGGCACCGAGACCATAAAACTTGCGTCCGAGAATTCTGTTGACCTCATATTGTTAGACCTAAATCTGCCCGATATTCACGGATCAGAAGTTTTGAGGCGCATCCGATCGAACGCTTTGACAAAGTCTATACCTATCGTCGTGATCAGTGCGGATGCGATGAGCAAACAAAAAGAAAGTATGTTTAAGGCAGGAGCAAACGAGTACCTGACCAAGCCACTCGTGGTTTCAGATTTTTTAAATGTTGTGGACAAGTACATCCGGTAACGGAGAGGACCATGGAAGAATACATAGTTAATTCTAAAATCCTGATCATCGACGACCAGCAGGCAAATGTTGAGGTTCTGGTTGATTTGCTCACGCTAAAGGGTTACACCAATATCCATACACTGTCCGATTCAACACAGTCAATTTCACTGATTGAGTCGATTCGTCCTGATATTGTGTTGCTGGACCTGATGATGCCCGGCATGTCGGGTTTTGATGTGATGGAACAGCTTAACGAGCGGCAGCTCATGGGGTATTTCATGCCCGTTCTGGTATTGACGGCCGACGTCACGACCGACACGAAGCGACGTGCGTTGAAAGCGGGTGCCGTCGATTTCTTGACGAAACCCTTCGACCTCACCGAAGTGAGCATCAGGATCAAGAACTTGCTCATGAATGTGTACTTGTTCCATCAGTTCACCAATCAGAACATCATCCTCGAAGACAAGGTGGCTGCCAGAACGTTTGACCTTGTCCAAAAAAACGAGGAGCTGAAGAAATTGAAACTGGAAGCGGAGAGAAACGAGGAAAAATATCGCACGCTCTTCGACACGAACATGGACGCCATTATGGTCGCCTACCTAAGGCCTGATGGCACCACGTCACGATTTGTCGAGTTTAACAACGCGTCATTAGATCTTTTTGGCTACACAGCCGATGAAATGCGTGAGAAGCGCCCATTCGACCACGAAATTGAAATTGACGAGAACAGCAAGAAGGACCGTATCGACAGACTCAAGAACAGCAACATGATACGATACGACGCCGTGTTGAAGCTGAAAAATGGAGATGAGATCATTGTCGATGTAAAGGCTGTTAAAGTGCGCTTTTGGGAAGAGGACGCCATTCTTTTCATCAGCCGAAACGTGACCGACAGAGTGAAGTACATCTCTGCGATAGAAAAGCAAAATAGCGTCCTCAAGGAGATCGCCTGGAAACAATCGCATGTGGTACGGGCTCCACTTGCCAGACTGATGAGTTTAGTCTCCTTTCTGTCCGAACACCCTGACGATACGGAGTACACCAAAGATAACATCATGAACGACATCTTGTACTCCGCTAACGAGCTTGATGATGTGATAAGAGACATCACTGAGAAAACGGCAACGATCGACAACTGACCATCATCGGTTGCCTCAACGATTCAAGGCTGGTGATTGCTAGTCATTGCTACTGACTCCATGCGATCGATCTCCCCGCCAGTCGTCCGCTCACCCAGGCCCAGTAGAAATTGAATCCACCGATGCGGCCGAACACATCC
>CAYZWQ010000057.1:0-15051 GCA_964481355.1 uncultured Chitinophagales bacterium | reverse complement strand
CAATTTCTTCGACCTGTCGGGCCGGCTGATGCTGGTCGACCTGCCCGGCCATGGTAACACACGATATCCAAACGACCCCAAACAGTACCAGCTGCCGCAGCAACTGTATGATCTGCATAATCTGCTGGACCAAATTGTGGATGGCGCCATCTATCTGTATGGGTACAGCATGGGTGGGAGGTTAGCACTAAGGTATACCCTGTTACACCAAAACCGACTTAAGGGTCTCATTCTGGAGAGCACCAGCCATGGCATTCAAGGGCTTGGGATGGCACGGGACAGGGTAAGCCAAGATGTCGAGCGATCTGCGGCAATATTGGAGGACTACCCCAAGTTTTTGGAACATTGGAACTCACTTTCCATGTTTGTGGGAGGAAGGCCCGACGTATCGGAATTGGAATCCTATATTGCCGTTCAATCGAGCCAAGACCCGATTGGAGTCGCAAACAGCTTGCTCGGATTCAGCGCCGGTCTCATGCCCGATGTGCGGGCGAGGCTCAAGTCCATTGAGATTCCGGTGCTGCTGCTTGCAGGTGGTTACGATGCAGCATATGTCAGATCGGCTACGCTGATGGCCTCGTTGATCCCAGACTGCCAGAAAGTTGTCGTCTCGACTGCGGCACATCGTGTCCACCTGGATGCACCAGACCAGGTATCAGGCCATTTAACGTCATTTATTCAACAACAGCACTAGTACCATGAATTGGATCACCGTCAAAGAGTACACCGACATTACTTACAAGAAAGCGGATGGCATAGCCCGTATTGCCTTTAACCGTCCCGAGGTGCGCAATGCATTTCGTCCTGGAACCATCGACGAAATGATCGACGCCTTCAGGGATGTTTGGAATGACACGGAAATCGGTGTCGTGCTTCTTACAGGCGAGGGACCTGCTGCCGATGGCAAATATGCGTTTTGCTCGGGTGGGGACCAAAAAGTACGTGGACATGCTGGATATGTCGGTGACAGCGGGGTACCGCGTCTGAATGTGCTCGAGCTGCAGCGCATCATCCGAAGCATGCCCAAGCCGGTGATTGCTCTGGTGGCGGGGTATGCCATCGGAGGTGGACATGTGTTGCACGTGATATGCGACTTAAGCATCGCCGCCGACAATGCCATCTTCGGCCAAACTGGACCCAAGGTCGGGAGCTTCGACGGCGGGTTCGGCTCATCCTATTTGGCGCGCATCGTCGGCCAGAAGAAAGCCCGCGAAATCTGGTACCTCTGCCGGCAATACAACGCGCAGGAAGCCCTCGACATGGGACTAGTAAACACCGTTGTGCCCGTGGATCAGCTTGAGGCCGAAGGAGTGAAATGGGCAAATGAAATCCTCGAAAAGAGCCCCATCAGCATCCGTTGCTTGAAGTCAGCGTTCAACGCCGACGTTGACGGGCAGGCAGGCCTGCAGGAGCTTGCCGGCAACGCCACCCTGCTATACTACATGAGCGAGGAAGGCAAAGAGGGCAAAAATGCTTATGTCGACAAACGCAAGCCTGACTTCCGCAAGTATCCGTGGCTGCCATGACATTTACCATTGGGCATTGGACATTGGACATTGATGCCGAGTGCAATGTGGCATCTTATCTCCCTCATAGGTGCAACACTGTCATTGTGAGTTGACACACCGAAGGCGCAGCCGAGGTGTAGACGAACAACCTTGTATTCGCAGCCGAGGTGTAGACGAACAACCGGATCAAAAAAAAAGCGACCCCTGCACCGCTACACCTTTAAGGTAAGCAGGCAGAGGTCCGCTACGTGCATTATTTGCGCAGGTGATTTCTTACTTCACGAAGAGCATTTCGCGGTAGGTTGGCAGCGGCCAGTAATCGTCTGCCGTGATGCGCTCGAGCTTGTCGGCCACAACGCGGACGGCATTCATCGCGGGGATGACATTCGTGCGCATGTGCTCGGCCTTCTCGAACACAGAGTCACCTCCCAAGTCGGCATTCACCGCCTTGAGTTCGTACAGGCGGTCGTTCAGCTCGTTGATCAGGTCATTGAGTTCTACGATCGTCTTGTCCACGCCACTTGTGTTCAGATCTGCCTTACGGCCGCGATCTTGATACGCGAGCAGCTCGTTCATGTAACGTACGGTTGCCGGCAATATCATGGTGTCAGTGATGCTTGCAGTGGTCTCTGCCTCAATGTTGATGGTCTTGAAATATTGGTCGACCATGATTTCATAACGAGACTCAAGCTCGCGGTGATTCAATACGCCGTACTTCTCGAACAACTTGACGTTCTTCTCCGACACGAGCAACGGGAGGGCATCCATGGTGCTCCTGAGATTGAGAAGACCTCGGGTTTCCGCCTCCTTGACCCAGTCGATGCTGTAACCGTCACCGTTGAACAAGATGGAGTGGCTCTCCTTGAGCACGGTGTGAATCACCTTGCTGTAGGCAGACGTCAGATCGGCCTTCTTCGAGAGCTCCTTCTCAAGCAGGCCGCTCATATGGTCGATCGCCTCGGCGATGATCGTATTCAGCACCACCACGGGGAAGGACACCGACTGGCTCGATCCCACTGCACGAAACTCGAACTTGTTGCCTGTGAAGGCGAAGGGCGAGGTGCGGTTGCGATCGCCGGCATGCTTCGGGATGTGCGGAAGAGCCGTCGTTCCCAGACCGAGGAATCCGCCGTTTTTTGAGGATTTTGCACCACCGGCTGCCAGAACTTGATCCATGATGTCCTGCAGCTGTTCGCCCAGGAACACCGACAGGATACTTGGAGGCGCCTCGTTGGCTCCCAGGCGGTGGTCGTTACCCGCATGGGCGATTGCGATGCGCAGCAAATCTTGATGGTCGTGAACCGCCTTGATCACAGCGGTGCAGAAGAACATGAAGAGGGCGCTCTCGTGTGGATTCTCGCCGGGTTCAAGCAGGTTGATCCCTGTGTCGGTGGCCAGCGACCAGTTCGTATGCTTGCCCGAACCGTTTACACCCTGGAACGGCTTTTCATGCAGGATGCACACCAGGCCGTACTTGCGTGCTATACGCTTCAGCGTAAGCATCGTCAGCTGCTGATGGTCGGCTGCGACATTCGCGTTCTCATAGATTGGGGCGATCTCATACTGGCCAGGTGCAACCTCGTTGTGGCGTGTCTTGACCGGTACGCCGAGCCGGTAGAGTTCGCGCTCGACCTCTGTCATGTAGGCCAAAATGCGCTCGGGAATGCTGCCGAAGTAGTGGTCTTCCAACTCCTGCCCACGTGGCGGCTTGGCACCAAAGAGCGAACGTCCACTTGTCACCAAATCAGGCCTGCGATAGAAGAACTCCTGATCGATCAGGAAATACTCCTGCTCAAAACCAACCGTCGACTGAACGCTGGTCACATCCGCCTCGTCGAGCAAATGCAATGCTCGGACGGCCACTTTGTTCAAGGCGTCGATGGAACGAAGGAGCGGGATTTTGTGGTCCAGTGCATCACCCTTCCATGAGGCAAAAGCCGTGGGGATGCACAGAACCGATCCACCGGCACTCTTTGATATGAACGCCGGGGATGTAGGATCCCAGGCTGTATAGCCACGTGCCTCGAAGGTGGCCCTGAGGCCGCCGCTCGGAAAGCTGGAGGCGTCGGGCTCGCCCTGGATGAGGTCCTTGCCCGAAAATTCGGCGATGGCACCACCACCTTGGTTAGGGGTGATGAAACTGTCGTGCTTCTCGGCGGTCGATCCCGTGAGGGGCTGAAACCAGTGGGTGTAGTGGGAAACGCCGTGCTCCAGGGCCCAGTCCTTCATGGCGACGGCAACGGCGTCTGCAATGCGAAGGTCGATGGGCTTGTTCTCGCTGAGGGCCTTGCGAAGCTCCTTCCAAGCTGACTTAGGAAGACGGGCCTTCAGGTTGTCGAGGTGGAATGTGTACTCGCCAAAAATGGCAGGTATGTTCATCGGCTTGGAGGCAGACTCCTGATGCAGGTTGGCCGGCTCGCGCAAGGCGGCGATTGCATCGTAACGACGAAAAGCTTTGCTCATGAGATGTGTTGTTTCCTTGATGTTGAACGGTTGCCCAAAAATAAGGACTATACCCCTATATGCAATGAATATTTTTAATATTTTTTCGATAACTGACTTAATTTTATAAGCAACAATCGCCTTCTCTGCCCATTTCCGAAATATTCGACCTTGTTTTGCCTTGGAAGCGCTTTCTTTCATCGACAGCCGTGCTTAAGTCGTATATTTATGCCCATGAATGCATCCCACGCACAACCATCCCCACTGTCCCTCTGGATTGAGGCCGCACGCCTGCGGACGCTTCCCGCCGGAATCATCCCTGTAGCCACCGGGGTCACACTGGCGGCAATAGACGGTTTCACGGATAACGTTATCGCTGCGGTCACTTTTATTACGGCCGTACTCATACAGATCGGGACCAATTTCGCCAATGAGTACTACGATTTTCTCAAGGGCGCAGACACCGAAGAACGCGTCGGCTTTCTCAGGGCAACAAGCGCAGGGCTCATTTCACCACAGGCCATGAAAAGGGCCACCTTGGCCACCATGACACTGGCATTCTTGATAGGTCTTGTCCTCGTATGGCATGGTGGGTGGATCATCCTGGCGATCGGACTGCTATCCCTCCTTTTCGGTTACGCATACACCGGCGGCCCCTACCCCCTGGCCTACAATGGCCTCGGTGACCTTTTCGTGATGGTATTCTTTGGATTGGTCGCCGTGAATGGCACATACTTCCTGCTTACTGATTCTGTTTCCTACCCTGTGATCATCGCGTCGCTGTCATGTGGCGCCTTGGCGACCAATATATTGGTCGTAAACAACCTGCGCGATACCGACACCGACCGAATGGTGGGAAAGCGAACCTTGGGCGTGATGTTCGGCGACAATTTCCTGCGTGCGGAATACACCCTGTTGCTGCTTGTGGCATGTGCCGTTCCACCCCACTTCTATGTGATGGAGGGATACAACGTGGCCGCTCTGCTTCCGTTCATTTCACTCCCTCTGGGGCTGATAGCACTACGGTCGGTATGGTTCGACCATGACAAGCGCATGCTGAATGGCACTCTTGTCAAGACGGCAGCATTCATGACGGCATATGGCTTCCTCCTTTGCATTGGGCTCTGGTTTGGCCAGCCATGATTTCGTTTTACAGGTACCGACTACCATTCAGACAGCCGTTTGTACTTGCGGGTATGAAGTTTGTCAACCGGGAGGGGCTTATCGTTCGATACCAAGACGGCCTTTGTGAGATATTCTCCGAAATTGCACCACTGCCCGGTTTCAGCATCGAATCAACCGATGATGTACAGTCAGTTGCTTTTGGCCTTATTGATGTTGTTGACACACACCTTAAAACACCCGATTTAGCTGCATGGAATGTGTGGGTAAAGGACGAGCCTCTGCCTCCATCGGTCCGGTTTGGACTCGATGCTCTGATGAGACAGCGAGTAGCAGCAATCAAGGGCACGCCCCTTCACGTCAGCCTTAATCCGAAGTCGGAGGGAAGCATTGGCACAAACGCCGTCCTCGGGATCATCCCACCCGACGATCTCGAGGTTCAAACCGACAAATTGGTTCGTGACGGATACCGGACTATCAAGTACAAAGTTGGAAACCCTGAGCCATATATCGAGGCGTGGATGCGTATCAGAGTACGCCATCCGCATCTACACATGCGATTTGACGCCAACGGAAGCTGGCAGACTGACAGTGCAAACCAATGGATCAAGCTGTTGGAACCGATTCGGCCAGAGTATGTGGAACAACCAATTGAGGCTGGTTGCGAACCCGCCATGGCTGAACTCCAACGCACGGTCAACTTCCCGATAGCCTACGACGAGTCGGCCCGCGACCTTGCCAGTGTGTTGTCGATCCTAAAAATGTCGCCTCGCTCCGTCATCATACTGAAGCCGATGCTTCTGGGTTCAATTTCCGAGCTTAAGGAAATCATTGGCGCCATTTCCTCAGAGGGCTCCATATTCACGATCACCACGCTGATTGAAAGCGGCATCGCACGCAACATGGTTGCCTCGGTTGCCGCGGCATACTCCGATTCAAGCGTGGATCACGGGCTTGGAACTGGTTCCCTCTTTGCCGAGGACGTCCTTGAGGATTACAACATGGGTCTTGGGACATTCGTGATCGACCCGAATCCAGCCAGGCGCATCAATCGAACGCTCCTGGAATCATTCCGGATTATGTAGGCATATGTTTTTACGCGACGCAAACAATACCATCACCTTCGAAGAGCTTCGCAACCAGGCGAAGGCGTTGCGTGACGATAGCCTTACCATGGATGGTGCGCTCGTATCGGAACCATTCGCTGAGTCCTATGTGATCCCTGCGTCCATCGACCTTGACACCGCCGCTACCATAGCAACGCGATGGCTCGCACATGCGCCCTCGGTCCTAGTCAGTCCTCTCTCTTCTCATTTCCCTCCCCCCTCTGCCTCAATCCGCACTTCAATCATCAATCCCCCATCCTCTATCCTCGTGGCGACTTCCGGCTCGACCGGCAGGCCAAAGTGGGTGGCATACACGCGAGCACACGTGGCCGCTGCTGCCTTGGCCTCCGAGCCGGCAATGCGCCCATCCACAGGATCCGCCTGGCTGCTAAATCTCCCGCTCCACCACGCAGGCGGCCTCGGAATCCTCCTCCGCAGCCTGGTTTGGGGCACTCCAGTGCATGTTTCCGACCGACGCGACGCAGAGGGCATCATGAGGACCATCACCGACTACACCGACATTGACACCCTCTCGCTGGTGCCCGCCCAGCTGCACGACATCCTCTCGCTCGCAGGAGCCGATAGGCTGCGTCGCCTTCGCAACATCCTGGTTGGCGCAGGATCGCTCTCCGAACAAGACCTCGATCTGGTTAACCGACACAGACTCCCCATACGCCAGAGCTATGGCATGACGGAAACACTCGGGCACTTTTGCATCACCGAGCGCGCATGCGACGTACCGATCGGCTTCCGGTCTTGCGGGCGTCCGCTTCCCGGAAACGAGCTCACGGTTGTTGGTGACGACGGACAAGCCCTGCCCGACGGACAAGTGGGTCATATCTTAATCCGTGGCAGACAGGTCATATCAGACTATGCCGAACCAGAACCATCCAAATTTGAAGGTGGTTGGTTTAGGACCGGTGACTACGGCTACTTGGAAAAAGGCGGCCTGTACTTTGTGGCACGGCGCACCGACATGATCAAGACCGGCGGCGAGAATGTGATTGCGGCGCGTGTGGAGTCAGCGCTCAAGGAGCTGACGTATATTCAAGACTGCGCCATAGTCGGCATCGACGACCCACGCTGGGGTCAGCGGGTCCACGCATGTATATCGGTTCGATCAGGGGCAAATCCAAACATAGAATCTTTGCGAAATGATCTTCGCAATTTGTTGTTGCCATTCGAGTTGCCACGTAGCTTAAGCCTGCATGAAATCATACCCCGAAATGCGATGGGCAAGCTACAACGAGAGCTGCTTGTTGTAGAAAACCCAGAAATCCTTTAAGCGACGCGATCGCCGTTGGAGGCTGCGGGATCGGGCTTAAGCAGCGTCACGACCCCGTCGGCGGCTACTGCACCCAAGACTAGGCATTCACTTTTGATGCCGGCAATCCTTTTCGGGGGGAAGTTCACGACCGCGACGACTTGGCGGCCCGGAAGCTCGGCTGTGGTGTATTTGTCTGTGATTTGGGCCGATGAAATTCTGACCCCAAGAGGCCCAAAGTCAATTTCGAGAATGTACGACGGTTTTCTCGCATGTTCATTCAAACGTGCGTTCAAAATCGTACCCACGCGCATGTCGACACGTTCGAACTCCTCCCACGTGAGACGTAGATTAATGGGGTCAGAGTCCGACACGCTCGAAGATCCGGTCTACCTGTCGTGTGTGATACATCAGGTCGAAGGCGTCATCGATTTCGTCGATGCCGATTGCATCGGCTATCTCGCTCGCGTCGACCAAATCTCTGAACGACCGCCTCTCCTTCCAAGCGCGCATTGCCAGCGGCTGCACCATATCGTATGCCTGCTCGCGAGACATTCCCTTCTCAATCAGTTTGAGGAGAAGTCGCTGCGAAAAGACTAGCCCGAATGTGCGGTCAATATTTTCCTTCATGTGATCGGGATAGACCACCAAATTCTCGACGATACGAGCAAAACGGTCGAGCATGTAATCGAGCAATGTGGTGGCGTCGGGCAGGATGATGCGCTCAGCCGCCGAATGCGAAATATCACGTTCGTGCCACAGCGGGATGTTCTCATAGGACGTCACCATGTAGCCCCTCAGCACTCGGGCGCATCCGCTGATGTTCTCCGATCCGACCGGATTGCGTTTGTGCGGCATGGCCGACGATCCCTTCTGCCCCTCGAAGAATCGCTCTTCAACCTCACGGGTTTCGCTCTTCTGGAGGTGGCGGATTTCGACGGCCATCTTCTCCAGACTTGATCCGACCAAGGCCAACACCGACATGTAGAATGCGTGGCGGTCGCGTTGAAGGGTTTGAGTGGAAATTGGCGCATAGCTGAGCCCCAGCTCTTCACAGACGTATTCCTCTACGGCCGGCGGGATATGTGCAAATGTGCCGACGGCGCCCGATATCTTTCCGAATTCGACACCCTTGGCGGCATCTACGAAACGCTCGCGGTTGCGCACCATTTCAGCGTACCATAGGGCGCATTTAAGTCCGAAGGTGGTGGGTTCGGCGTGGACACCGTGGGTGCGGCCCATCATGACCGTGTACTTATGTTCGTGCGCCTTTGCTGCCAAAACACTGCTTAGACGGTCGATGCCTGCCAAAATAATTTCGTTTGCCTTCTTGAGACGCAGGCCCCAGGCGGTGTCGACCACGTCGGTTGATGTCAGACCGTAATGGATCCACTTCTTCTCGGGGCCCAGGCTCTCCGAAACCGCACGCGTGAAGGCTACGACATCATGGCGCGTCGATTCCTCGATCTCCTTGATGCGTTCGATGTCGAAGGTGGCGTCGCGGTATAAGATGTCGACATCCTCCGATGGGATGTCACCAAGCCGGCTCCAAGCCCTGCATGCAGCCAGTTCGACGTCGAGCCAAGCCTGAAACTGAGCCTGCTCTGTCCATAACGCCGCCATCTCCGTCCTCGAATACCGCTCAATCATTTAGAATTTCCTTGTTCCTTAATATGTCTTCAATTTAGTTACCAAGCCGATCAGCGAGTCACCCCTCCACTGTGTCAACGGTGGAGGGGATGGGGGAGGTGGGATCACTCATCCCCCACAACCCTCACTCTAAGCCGCTTCACCCGGTTATTTTCGATTTCGTGCACGGTGATCTCCAGGTTGTTGAACCGCACCTTCTCACCAACCGATGGGATGCGCTCCAAGATATGGTAAACCAGACCACCGAGGGTTTCGTACTCGTCGTCGTCGGTGGCGATTTCCTGCTCGAACAGGTCGTTGAGCTCATCGAGGTCCACCTTGGCGTCCATGATGTAATCGCCGTTGCGGAGTTGGCGGATCTCCTCCCGCTCGTTGGGATCGGTCTCAAGTTCTCCCATGATCTCCTCAAGGACGTCATCGAGGGTGACCAAGCCCTCAGTGCCTCCAAACTCGTCGACGACAATGGCCATATGGGTCTTTTCGCGTTGAAAGTCCTCAAGAAGGTCGTCCAGCTTCTTGTTGACAGGAATGAACAGGGGTTTTCTTGATATCGAATTCCAATTGAAGTTCCGGTCATCGATCTGCTCGTTCATCAGTGAGAGCAAATCCTTGGCGTAAATGATGCCCACGATGGAATCGAGGTCGGGATCACACAGTGGAAGCCGCGACATCCGCAACTTCTTGACGCGCTCGAGCACCTCACCCAAGGTCTCGTCGATGGAGACATACTCGACATCGACCCTCGACGTCATGATTTCGCGTACTTCCGTGTTGCCAAATTCTATGACATTCTCGATGATTTCACGTTCGTCCTCACGAAGCTGGCCTTCTTGCTCTCCCACCTCGGCCAAAGCAATGAGGTCGTCGCCGGTGATCCTGCTTTTCGCCTTTGGGATGCGTCTCTCAAGCGACATCGAACTTGCTGCGACGAGTTTGTTGATCGGGCGCAGCAAAACGAAAAGAACGTAGATGAACACACTGAACAGCGATGCCACCATGTACGGGTTTTTCAGACCGATCACCTTGGGAGTGATCTCCCCGAAAATGACCAACGCCGTGGTGAGTAGGACCACTTCAATGGAGTACGCTACAATCGGATTCCACCCGAAATGGCCGATGAGGTTGCCAGTCAACACAGCCGCAAAAACGGAGATCAAGATGTTGACGACAGTATTTCCAATAAGGATGGTTGAGAGCAGCTGACGCGGATGTTCAAGCAGACCCTTGATCCGATGTAAAGCCGCTGTCTCCTGTGAGCGTAACTTTTCGGTGAGATCGTGCTGGCGAATAGAAAAGAAAGCGACCTCCGAGCCGGAGAACAGAGCAGAGAAGAGAAATGATATTACGATGATGGTGACCTGCATGGTCACCTCCCCCATATTGAGACTGGCAGCGATCTCTGTCGGCGGTATGCCGGAGGATTGCAGGAGCAACGAAAAAAACGGTCGTTCTGGATCCACGTACGGTTGATTCAGTTCACCCTGAGTGCGAGATGCACCAGTGATCTCGTCGACGGCACTTGGGCCGTCGACATTGATCGGTAAATATACAAAAAAATGATCCCCGTTCGAGTGCTTTAGAACGGCAGATCGTCGTCCATGTCGTTGAATTCGTCGTTCACGACAACACCCGACTTATTTGAGGGAGCAGCGGCCGTTGCCGGACGCTGATAACCAGAAGATTGAGGCATGTCCATACCGGAATCTTGACGGCTGCCCAACAACTGCATGCCGAGGGCCTTGATTTCGGTGGTGTAGCGCTTCTGTCCGTCTTTGTCCTCCCACTGGCGGGTCTGGATACTTCCCTCGATATAGACCGGACTTCCCTTGCGCAGGTACTGCTGGGCCAACTCGGCCAAGCGTCCCCAGCACACAATGCGGTGCCACTCGGTGTTCTCCTTGAGATCACCGTTGCTGTCCTTGTATTTCTCGGTGGTTGCCACGTTGAATGTGGCCAAAGCGGTGTTAGACTGCGTGTAACGCACCTCCGGGTCCGCTCCGAGATTTCCGATGATCATTGCCTTGTTTAAACTTGCCATGGTATTTCCTTGTGATATTTGTTTACGTGTATAATGTAGATACTTGCCAAGAGAATTCCTTACGCGTTGTCCTGCCTTTTTTACAACTTTTTGCGAACGCCACCCAAATTGACCCCAACCGCCCTCCGTCGTATCTTCACCAACCGATAACCAATAACCGATAACTGTTAACAAACCATGTACGGCAGAACGCTAATATCCGCCTTCCTCATGCTCTTCCTAGCCGGCTGTGAGGGCAAGGCCCAAGTCGAGGAGCTAACCCGCCAGAACGAGGCACTGCGCACGGAAGTGACCCAGCTCCGTGAGGCTGCGGCCAAAGGCCAGCGCCTCGACCAGCTTGCCAAGTATTTCGAGGGATTCAGGGCACGTGTGGTCACCACCGCCGGCACGATCGAGCTCAAGTTCTACCCCGAGATTGCCCCGATCCACGTGCTTGCATTCGTCAACCGTGCAGAGGCCGGATTCTACAACGGCACGTACTTCCACCGAGTGATTCCCGGTTTCATGATCCAGGGTGGCGACCCCAACACGAAAAACGACAATCCGCTCGACGACGGATTAGGTGGCCCCATGGGCGCCATCCCGCACGAGTTCAGCCCGACACCACATAAGCGCGGCATCCTTTCGATGGCTCGCGTACCAGACAAATCGATGGGCGCCGGGTCGCAATTCTTCATCATGCATGCAGACTATCCGTCGCTCGACAATGAGTACAGCGTGTTCGGCGAGGTCGTATCCGGCATGGAGGTGGTCGATCTGATTGCCACAGCCGAGATCGACAATTCGGATCCTCGCTTTCAGAACCGCCCACTCAAGCCTGTGAAAATCGTCTCCATCGAGATCTTCAAGGCTATATGATCGTCGAGCTGTCATCCTGAGCTGACACACTGAGCCGAAGGTCCAGAGCGTAGCGAAGGGATCAGGCGAAGTGTTGGCGAAGGACCTTCCTCATTCGCAAGCGATTGATCTTCTAGACCAAACAAAAAAAGGCAGCTCCATCAAGGCTGCCTTTTTTTGAATCGAGGCATTTGGTTACGACGGATAGAACCCCGTACGCTCCATCTCCATCAGGTTGGAGATGCGCTCCTCGGTTGGCGGGTGCGTCGAGAACAGGCGCATCATGCGTCCACCCGAGAACGGATTGACCGGGAACATATGGGCCGTGCTCTGGGCGCCCGACTCCGACACTTGCATCGGGATCTGATGCACGGCGGTTTCAATGCGCGAAAGAGCGCTGGCCAACGACGACGGCTTTCCGCAGAGCTCGGCACCCAGACGGTCGGCCTCATACTCGCGCGAACGTGAAACGGCGGCCTGCAGCATGGTGGCAGCTACAGGAGCTAGAATCAAACTCAGGATAACAACGATCGGGTTCGGGCCGTCGTCGCGGTTGCCTCCGAAGAAGATCGCGAAATGTGCCAAGTAGCTGATCGCACTCACCACGGTGATCACGATGGTCTGGGTGAGGATGTCGCGGTGCACGATATGGGCGATTTCGTGGGCCATAACACCCTTAAGCTCCTCCTTGTTGAGCATGCGCAACAATCCCTCGGTGGCGGCGACAGCGGCGTTAGACGGATTGCGTCCGGTTGCGAAGGCGTTGGGCTGCATCTGGGGGATGATGTACACCTTAGGCATGGGGATGCCGGCCTCCATGGCCAGATCCTCTACCATCTTGTAATACTCTGGTGCAGAATTGCGGTCGACCTCTTGGGCGCGGTACATCTTCAACACCATCTTGTCGGAGAACCAGTAGCTGAAGAAGTTCATCGCCAGCGATATGACCAAGGCGATGGTCATGCCCTCCTGTCCGCCGAGCATGTTGCCGATGAGCAGGAAGAGGGCGATGACCAGGGTCATCAGGAAAACCGTACGGAGAGAGTTTTTTGTCATCATGGATTTTGTGTTCGAATGTGTTCTTTTTCTTGCATCCAAAATACGAAAACGGGGACGATTTGTTGTGGTGAACAACAAAAATCGGATGGCTCAGACAACCAACACTTCGACAGCTTTCGATGGAACCGCAGTTGGCACTGTTGACACAGATAATTTCAAGCACTTAGCCATCTGTGCTATCTGTATTATCTGTGGTTCATTTTATACCGGCGTTGTCGATTCAAAAATAATCTGCAACTTTTTTTCTCATATCGAATCTAGGTTTAAATCAACTAAACCTAGATTTCGAATACCTGACGTATGTCTATATAGCCTCACCGATAGTTGATGCTTTGAAAATCAGGCCAAATTTATCGATTTTTAGCGCATTAGACGTTAATCCTATTCAAACTGACTTATGGCCACAGCTTCTTCCGTCTCAGCCCAAAACGTGCACGACACCCTGCGCAAACACATGCTCGTCGACGGGTTCGAATTCGTGCTCGACCTCCAGAACAGCAAGAACGGCTACCTTCGCGATGCGGTGAGCGGGCAGAGCTTCCTCGACTTTTTCACCTTCTTCGCATCGAACCCTGTCGGACTCAACCACCCGAAGTTGCTCGACGAAGCCTTCGTGAAGAAGATGGGCCATATTGCCATCCACAATCCGTCGAACTCCGATCTGTACACTCAGGAGATGGCCGACTTCGTGTCCACCTTCTCGCGCGTTGGCATCCCTTCCTACATGCCATACGCCTTCTTTGTGGCCGGTGGAGCACTGGCGATCGAGAACGCCCTGAAGGTGGCCTTCGACTGGAAGGTGCAGATGAACTTCCGCAAGGGATACCGCACCGAACGTGGCCATCGCATTCTCCATTTGCAGGAGGCCTTCCATGGAAGGTCGGGTTACACGATGTCGCTGACAAACACCGATCCGAACAAGGTGAAGTACTTCCCGAAGTTCGACTGGCCACGCATCCTGAATCCAAAGATGCACTTTCCCATGACCGAGGAGGTCACCCAGAAGGTGGTCGCCGACGAGAAACTGGCCATCGCACAGGCCGAGCGTTATTTCGAGATGTACAAGGACGACATCGCCGCCATCATCCTCGAGCCGATCCAAGGCGAGGGAGGCGACAACCAGTTCCGCCCCGAGTTCCACCGTGAGTTGCGCCGTCTGGCCGACGAGAACGACGCGCTTCTCATCTACGACGAGGTGCAGACCGGCGTGGGCATCACCGGCAAGTTCTGGGCTCACGAGCATTATGTGCAGCCCGATATCCTGGCATTTGGCAAGAAAGCCCAAGTGTGTGGCATCTTGGCAGGCAAACGCATCGATAACATCGAAACAAATGTGTTCCACACATCCTCGCGCATCAACTCTACCTGGGGCGGCAACTTGGTCGACATGGCCCGCTTCCACCGCTACCTCGAAATCATCGAAGAAGACAGGCTTGTCGAGAACTCCGCCAATATGGGCGCCTACCTGCTAGACCGCCTGACGGCATTCTGCGACAGCAACGAGTTCGTGAGGAACGCCCGCGGCAAGGGGCTCTTCTGTGCCTTCGACTTCCCGGACCCACATGCGCGCAAGGCCTTCATCGACAAGTGCTACGACAACGCGATGATCATCCTCCCCTGCGGCGCCACCAGTGTGCGCTTCCGTCCGGCGCTCAACGTCAGCAAGGCGCACATCGACGAGGCCTTCGACATCATGGATGTGTCGCTCAGGCAGGCCATCGACCTGTGTCCCGCCCTTAAGGCTAGGAAAATCTCGTACAACGCGCACCCCGAGCCGAAACTTGATTAAACCGCTGATAATATCAGGAGTAAAATAAACCACTGATTACACTGATGAGCACAGATGCCCATAACGTGACACCCATCAGTGTTATCAGTGCTATCTGTGGTTAATTAAAAACCACAGATAGCACTGAAATTTTCGGGTTTTCTTTTTTTATTGTTTACAGCGTTTTCAGTGGTTCATTCCGATTTGTGATACTTACCTCCAAGGGCCAGCGCCGCCGAGATGATCATCACGTTCTT
>CAYZWQ010000056.1:0-15053 GCA_964481355.1 uncultured Chitinophagales bacterium | reverse complement strand
GAGATACGCCCCATCTTACCACGGCTTGCGTTTTTGGCCGCTCTTAAAGAGTATGATTTTGTGGTGAATGTCGGGTATAGAAATGATGGACAGCAACCAAGTAAGTTGATCGACTATGCCTTGTCGGGTAAACCGATCCTGTCCTATCGGACGGGTGCGTTCGATGCTGAAGTCGTAGATGAGTTTATGCGAGGCGACTACACCCGCGCATACGTCGTTGAAAACATCGACCAATACCGCATAGAAAACGTAGCGAGGCGATTTTTGGAGCTTGCCTCGAATGCTGAAGGAGTCGAAGCAAGCAGCAGACCTGCCATACCTGAAACGGAATGATGCGAATTTTCCATACCTTTTGGCATGATGGTCAAGGTTGAAATTTCCATATAATATCGTTCCTTCAGCATACGAGCACCTATGGCGGCTACCTTGTTAAAATATGGATTGTTGGTTGCATTTCTTTTGGCCCATTGCTCGGAGGCTGGCGCTCAATCCATGGCAGGTACCAACGGCCTGTTCCATATACCGAATGGTTATGTTCATCATGACCGAACCTTTTCGGCCGGATTGATCTACATACCCAATACTGTGATGCCGAACGATTTTTTGCGCCGACCCGTCGGGTCGTCGCCATACAATGCCATGGCGGGTTATGCCAATATGGTATTCATTCCCAGACTCGAAGTCCAGTTTCGTTTCACTGGGAATTTGGGGATGGAGAAGGAGAGGAGAGATAACCTCTTCATGGATCGCGTCATTTCGGCACGGTTTCAGGTAACGAAGGAGACACGAACACTGCCGGCGATCGTTTTTGGAGTACAGGATTTTGGGAGCACATGGTTCAACGAAGAAAGCGGCAGCTATTTTGCCGCACATTATGTCGTTGCCAGCAAGCGTGTTCAGATCCGTACGGTTCGATTCGGCCTCAACGCTGGCTTCGCATTTGATTTCGTCGGTTCGGAGACGAAAGCATTCGATGGACTATTTGCCGGTATGGATGTGTCGCCATTGGGAGACGATCGCCTGCAGCTGGTTGCAGAGTATGACTCGTTCAGAACGAATGCAGCGATCAAGGCCGTAATCTTCGATCACGTGTTCATGATGGCAGGATTGTGGGATTTACAGACACCGGCGGGATCAATGGGTATCAAGGTGCGTTTGTGAATCACCCATTAAATCTTATACGCAAGGTTCGATTCATCGAACTGTGTCTGTTCACTTGTGCTTTGGTATTGTTGAATGGCACATATGTGTCGGCACAGACCGAGAACCAATTCATTGCCACCACATTGACATCGCATGGATTTGTGAATGTGAGTGTAGCGCAAGAAGGCGGCAAGCTCATAATTGGCTATGAAAACCGAAGGTACCGGTCCGAAGCGCGGGGCTTGGCGGAGGTCATCAGGCTGGTGATGCCATTTGTGACGAACCAAGACTCCCTTTCCTTTTTGACCAGGCACCTTGGCAAGCCATTGGTGACCTTTCAAACCCCGATACGTCCGCTACAGGCATATCTTGAAAAGGAAGTGCTGTCTAACGATTGGATCGCGCAGAGCACATGGAGTATGGACACCAAAGCAGTGACCGACGCTTTATCGCAAGGTAAAACCTATGCAAAGCCAACCTTGCGATCGTTGGACATACCCGTCGGGTTGGGGGTTCGATACGTTTTGGGAAATTTTGGCACCATTGACGAAAACTATAGGGTCGCCTTGGACCTGGAGCCCGAGGTACGACTAGACCTGCCGTTTGGTTTCAATGCCGTTGCCCGTTTTTCGGTGCCATTGCATAATAATTTGGACGACAACACGCACATCAGGCCTTCGCTTGTATCCCTGATGAAGCCCATCTACGCTCGGGGCCCAACCGTGGCCACATTGCAGGCCGGGATCTTCACGATGAACCGAGCTGGGGTACACGCCCGAATAAAAAGATATTTTATGGAAGGCGGCTTGTCTGTGAGTCTTGAAGCAGGATACACACAGTACACGGACATAAACGGCAGGGTGCAGGTTCCAACCATGGAGGAAAGGTCATTTAATGTAGCCGTGGTCTCGGCTAATTGGAGATACAAGCCCTACGATCTGGATATCGGCATCAGCTACGGTCAATTCTTGTACCAAGACAACGGATTTCGTGTCGATGTGGACAGGTCGGTAGGAGACAGCAGGATTGGATTCTTCGCCACGGAAACCGATCTGGGACGAAACATGGGTTTCCAGTTCAAATTTGCCTTACCACCACGGCGATATGCAAAACCGATCCCAGTGAGAATACGTCCCACCGAGTATCTGAATTTGGATTACCGTTTTGCCGCAGGCGACCGAGTGGGAAGGACGTACGACACCGGTGATTACTATACGGAAGTATTACATTTATATGACCCTGAATTCATGAAACGGGAGCTTCTTCGATTTTTGCGGCCATGAACGACCCTCATTCAAAACGCATTCTTTTCGTCTTTGCGATGGTGCTCACCTCTTTGACGAGCCAGTGCGACCAGCCTGTCGCACCGTTCGGCTATGAAGACGAGTTTGAATCGAAGCGCCAAAGTCGCATCGTTATCGAAGCATTCGACATGAAGGGGCAACCGTTGAGCGATTACACGGTCAGTATTGATGGGCCTGTCAATACAGAGCAGGTGGTTGTGGGTCAGCAATTTATTCTAAACGATGTCGCGTCGGGACACTATGCGATCCAGTTACGTAAACTAGGGTATGTTTCGGCCCATGTTCCTATCACGATAAGTTATCCTGACGGGGTGTTTTCTGAGGTCCAACTCTACCTGCCTGTTCGACTTGCAACCATTGAAGCTACAAAATTGATCGATGCCGCTGCTGGGGGCACTTTTTACGGCGGTGCTTCCCAGAGACCTGGATTGGATGCAGTCCCAACTGAACTTACCATTCAGACTGGGTCTTTGCCGGGTGGTGCTTCTCCTGAGCTATCCATAACGAGAATACCTGGCACGAATACTGCCGGATCAGTCATCACCTATGAGAATTTGACGATTATCGATGTGCTTGGGTTTAACCAGGTAGGTTTGATCCTGGCCAGAGATGCAATGTGGAAGATTCCCTTGCAGGTCAATGCTCAGATTAGAAACCTGCGCCCAAAGTTCTGGATCATCCCTACTGTGTGGAGTGCCGAAACGGGGGAATTCACTCCAAACGGCGATCCAATACAAGGAATAACAGACCAAAATTTTGACTATGCAACTTTTGTGATATCTGAATTGGGATCTTACGCCCTTGCCACGGACCTTGGGCTCCGGCTGCAGGTTTCCGAATCCGTCCCCCTGCAAGTGTCTCGTTCGGCATGTGGTATAAAATCGGAAGCGTTGTATGAAATTGACAGTGGCACAGCATTTTCGGACATCTTATACTTGAACCCGTTCCTGCCAACTCAGTCACAAAAAATATCCGCTATGAGGTCTTTCTCGGGTGTTGACAGAAGCCGAATAACGGTGGAGGCTTCACATTCAGTTCAGACGTGGCAGCTTTTACACCCAACGACCCGATCTGTGGTCCAACAAAGTGTGATCAACAGTGGACCGATTCGTTTCAATGTTTACCAGCAACGCTGTTTGGATTCGGGTGGGAGCTGATCTTGGCGATCGCTCCCAAATGTTAATTTTTTCACTATATGCCGACAAAACGCAACGATCGCATTCATTTATCCATCCCCCATTTGGGCACCGAAGAGAGGCGTTTTGTGGAACACGCCTTCGATACGAATTGGATTGCGCCCTTGGGACCCAATTTGAACGCTTTCGAGCAGGATTTGGCCGATTACCTCCATGTGAAGCATGCCGTCGGTTTGAGCAGCGGTACAGCCGCCATTCATTTGAGTTTGATCTTGTTGGGTGTGGGTCCGGGTGATGAAGTCATCTGCCAAAGCATGACCTTTGCTGCCTCTGCCAACCCGATTGTCTATTTAGGAGCAACACCCATATTCGTCGACAGTGAGCCACGCACGTGGAACATGGATCCGGAGGTGCTCAGGAAAGCCTTGAAATCTCGTACCGATTTGGGTAAGCGCGTAAAGGCGGTAATTCCGGTTCACTTATATGGGATGCCTGCCGACATGGCCAAAATCAATGATGTTTGCCAAGAATTTGGTGTGTCAGTTATTGAGGATGCCGCCGAAGCTCTCGGTTCGAAATTGCATGAAAGGTATTGTGGGTCACTATCTGATTTGGGGATACTCAGTTTTAACGGCAACAAGATCATTACCACGAGTGGTGGCGGCGCATTGTTGACAAACGACGAGGCGTTTGCGAAGCGTGCGCGTCATTTGGCGACTCAGGCCCGAGATGTTGCTGTCCATTACGAGCACTCCGAAACGGGGTACAACTATCGTTTGAGCAATGTTCTGGCTGGCATCGGACGGGGACAAATGATGGTGCTCAACGACCGCATTGAAGCTCGTCGGAGGAATTATGAACGGTATAAGTTGGGTCTTGAGGACCTGCCAGGAATTCATTTTCTCCAAGAACCCGAGGGGTTCTTCAGTAACAGATGGCTCACCGCGTTTTTGATCGATCACCTCGAGAGCGGCGGCAATACCTGCGAGCGCCTGCGGCTTGCACTCGACAGGGCGAACATCGAGTCCAGACCCTTGTGGAAGCCGATGCACCTGCAGCCGGTATTCCGTAACGCTCCATTCTATGGTTCAGACGTGGCGGAGCGGCTCTTCGAACGTGGGCTCTGCATCCCCAGCAGTTCCAACCTGACAACGGAGCAGCTCTCTTACGTGATCGATGCGATTCGCTCGGAATGGGTCTGAGCTGTCGGGTCATCATCACCCGCGGGACCGATGGTGACGTGTTGCTGCTGCACTTCAAAGGAGGGAATGATCGCTTTCAGGGCAAGTCGGATGCGTTGAATGTCATAACTGCGGGCAGCCGACGTAAGATCGGATACTAATTCGTCAAGGTTCTCGGGTGCTCCCGAGCTTCTGCTGATCAACACCTTCTCGTGGGAAGTCACCTGATGGTGCTCATCATTGTACAAGAGTTCCTCATAAAGCTTTTCGCCCTCCGTCAGTCCGGTGAACACGATATGTATGTCTTTGTCCGGCTCATAGCCCGATAATCGGATCAAATCGCGCGCCATGTCCAAGATGCGCACCGGCTCACCCATTTTTAGCATGAAAATGCACCCGTTGATGTGCATCGCGCTCGCTTGGAGCACCAACTGGGCTGACTCCTCAACCGTCATGAAATACCTGACCGTGTCGGGGTGCGTAACGGTCACTGGTCCACCATGCTTGATCTGTTCATTGAAGATGTTGACCACGCTTCCCCTGCTTCCAAGAACGTTGCCAAATCGCACTGACATGAATGCTTGGTCAACCCCGGCCTTGTGTGCGGCGTTTTGCGTGATCAGTTCCGTGACCCTCTTGCTGGCCCCCATGATCGATGTCGGGTGGATGGCCTTGTCGGTCGAAATGTTTACAAAGCTCCTAACCCTATACTTGATCGACAAGTCAACCAAATTGGCAGTGCCGACGACATTGTTAAACACGGCCTGTGCGGGATTTTCCTGCATCAATCGCACATGTTTGTGGGCTGCTGCGTGGAAGATTACCTCTGGGCTGTGCTTAACAAACACCTGTTCAAGTGTATCTAGGTCACGAACGTCGCACACGATGACCTGATAGCTCTGATCGGGAAAGTGGCGGTCCATTTCAAGACGCAGCTGATGAAGGGAGTTTTCGCCGCGCCCCAAAAGAAGCAACTGCCTGGGCTTGAACAGCTTCAGCTGACGCACAATCTCAGATCCGATGCTCCCGCCTGCACCTGTCACCATCACCACACGGCCACAGACAGTGTCACGAATGATGTTTTCGTCCAATTTGACGGTCGGACGTCCAAGCAAATCTTCCAATTCAACGGGGCGGAGCTGATATATGGGTGCCTGTCGATAGATGATCTCTGCCAGACTGGGGATGATTTTATATGGTATACGCTGAATTCTAGCCTGGTCGACGATTTTACGTATCGTTGAGCCGGGTGCACTCGGCATCGCTATGATGATTTCGTCGACAGCTGTTCGTTTAATGACGTTTTCCAGATCGGAAATCCCGCCGAACACCTTCAAACCTGATATGATTTGGCTTTGCTTGGATGGGTCGTCGTCGAGAAAACCGACCAAGTCGTAACCGGAGGTCGATATTTTGCGTAATTCGCGTGATACCGCGACGCCAGCCTCGCCGGCTCCGGCAATGATGACTTTTTTGCTTTTGCTCAGCCCGTCGGCTGGTCGGCTTGAGTTGTTCAGTTTTCTCGGCCATAGTTTCGAACCGACCCGGAGGCCTGCCAACAAAACAGTGCTCAATCCAACTTCAAGAATCGGCAATGACCATGGGATCATCAAATATTGACCAAACAATATCTTCACCAATACCAAAAAAAGAGCAAAGGTACCGATTGAACGTGCAATATCACGATACTCATTAATGCCTGCGAAGCGCCAAGAGGAAGAGTTTTGGCGGTTGATATTGATGAGCGCCAACTTGATCGGGACCGATATCGCGGCAAGTATGAGAATGTCATCGATGTGGGACATCACTCCCTCCTCTAGCCGAATCAAATAGGCCAACGGGATGGTGATTGTCCAAACAAATCCGTCAAGTACTGTCTTGAGCAGTTTGAGATGTTTCATCCGATCGTCAATAATTGTACCAATTCAAATATAGTCATTTTGGATCGTGATTTTTGCCAACCGTATGAGAGCGACAGATAGTAGTACCAAACTATGGAAAATAATGTATCTTTCGAACTTCGAGGGCAACTGATATTGGAACAAGAACAGAATAATGCGGTTATTTGCCGATCGTTTGGTTTACAAACAGGGGCTTGGCATGCCTGCTTGCTACGATGGTTCTACGGGTAAACATCGGACCCAGCACAACGCGAAGCCAGAAATGACACACTTTCATCGATAACAAGTGAAAATAGCACTGATATCAGACATACATGGCAACCTGTCTGCTTTGGAGGCAGTGTTGCATGAAATCGACCGGAGGGAGGTCGACGACATCTTGTGTCTGGGCGACATAGTTGGCTATGGTCCACATCCGGTTGAGTGTGTCGAGATGGTAATGGATCGCGGGATTACATCGGTTATGGGCAACCACGACGCCTGCGTTGTGGGGCTTTTGAGCGACACTTTTTTTGCAGAGCCTAATCGCAGTTTGCTGCGATGGACCCGCACTGTGCTCGGAAACGAGCATCTGGCTTGGATGGAGCGGATGCCTATGACCATCGATGGATGGCTCGCTCACCGTATCGTCCAATCGGCAACCAAGCCGCCTCAGCCTGAGCATGTGTATTCGTTCAAGGCCAGCCATGCGTCACCCCAGCATCCAGACAAATGGGAGTGGCTGGATTCGGCCATTCGCTGCCGTGAGTTGTTGAGTGTGTTCGCCGCAGACTTCATATTTGTTGGGCACACCCATGTTCCAGCATTGATAGCCAATGAACTGGGTGTATTTGGATTCGAATCGGGATATCGCTACTTGATAAATCCTGGTTCGGTCGGTCAAAGTCGGGATCATGACAAGAGGGCGAGTTATGCAATACTTGACACGAACGCCTTCACTTGTAACGTGTATCGAATCGATTACGACATCCGCTCGACTAAGTCGGCACTCTACGAAATGGGTTACTCCGAGGTAGAAGTGAGACGTTTACTTAATGTGTAGTTCACGAATCTGCACTATATTCCAAGTTGTATGTTTTGAAGTATGTTTGACCACCCATCCCCCACAAACGCATTTTCAATTACATTTTAAGTCATTAAGATAAATTAGAGAATACCCACATGAACAACGGATCCAAAAAACGTGACGCATATCGTGGTGAGATTATACCAGAGTCATACGGATACGGTCCACAGATTATTGATTTTGACAACGGGAAAAGTGACATCCGCAAACTGCTCTACACGCTGTGGCATTTTAAGTGGTTCATTCTGTTGTTGACAGCAGCCGGTGGGGCTGCGTCGTGGTATTATGCGCAGCAAGCGATACCGTATTACAAAGCCGACGGATCCATGCAAATATCGGAACAGCGAAGCAGTGGTGTGCAAAGCGATAACTTGAGCTCGTTTCTGCAGAGCAATTACGGTTTCGGCATGAGTTCGACTCTCGACAATGAAATTCAGGTATTGAGGTCCAGAACGTTTGCACGGCAGGTGGCCAGCCGGCTATACACCGAGAAGGTTGATTCGGAGGGGGAATTACTCCCTATCATGTGGAAGGAGTATCCCGACGATCCCACAGAAGTAGATGAGGAGACGGTTTACCGCCGATTGGTTGGGAAAATCGACGTCCAGAGGGCCGACCGAACCTCCGACATGGTGCGTTTGACCTTTGAGAGCCCGTCACCCGAGGAGGCGGCAAGGGTTGTTGACCTTGCGATTCAGACCTACTCGGATGTTTCCGTAGACATGAGCAGACAACAGGCACGCAACGCGTTGGATTTTTTGTCGGGAGAGATGGAAAGGGTGAATGTTACATTGGGAGATGCTGAGACCGAACTTCAGACGTTCATGAACCGGGAGAGTGTGGTAAAGCTGGATGAGCAGGCGACGCAACTGATCAACTCCATATCTTCGTTGCAGGCGGAAAAGCAGTCCGCCGAAATCCGACTTGCCTCGGTTCAGAGCAGCTTGCAGAGTTTTACGCAGGAACTGAATTCGATTTCGCCGGGGCTATCTGATCAACTTTCGGCATCGATTGCTCCCCGCATTGCACAGTTGCAGTATGCACTCGCCGATTTGGAGACGCAGAAGGTGCTCTTGTTGTCAAGGAATCCCAATTTGACAGAAGCCGATGCCACGCTGCGCGACCTCAACAACCAGATCAACAGCCTACGCAACGAGATCGGGAGCATTGCCAGCACTCTCATTGGCGATGATCCGAGTCTGCTTGGATTTGTGGGATCGACCGATGGCAACTTGGCCTCCAGGCTTGCTGGGCTCAGAGAGAGGATCTTAGCTCTGGAAATCGAGGAAAACCAGCTCAGGGCCATGTTGGGTCTGTTCAACCAGAGGCTGACCGATTATGACAGGGAGTTCAATTCTATACCGGACAACATGCTTGAATTGGCGCGGCGTCAGCGGGATTTGGAAATGAATGAGAAACTTTACCTGCTAATTGCGGAACAGGCTGCCGAGACGGCCTTGTGGGAACAGACACAAACGGGGATGGGAAGGGTGATCGACTTAGCCGAACTTCCCACGAACACGGTGAGGCCGCGCAAGCAGATCATTTATCTGATCGGTTTGGGCTTTGGTTTCATGTTGGCCGTTGGCTTGATCTTTGTGCGTGATCTGGTGAGAAATGAAATTGACAGCATCGAGAAGCTCGAGGCAAAAGACACGACCATACTCAGCATCATACCCGATTTGAAGAAAACGGGTAAAAAGCAGCTTAAAAAAGGGCTGAGCACCGTTCTTGTGAAGGGATTCCCCATTTCCACCGAACTCAGCCTTGTGATCGACTCCATATCGCCCGTGTCGGAATCGTACCGACGCCTGCAGAGCAACGTGATCTATGCCCAACCCGACAATCCGCTCAAAACGATTGTAGTGACCTCTGCCAACAAGTCGGAGGGCAAGACGACGGTGGCGTCCAATCTGGCCATCGCACTCACGGAATCCGGCAAGAAGGTCGTCATTTTGGACGCCGATTTTCGGAGGCCACGTGTCCACTCCGTTTTTGGAGTCGAGAAGGAGCCGGGAGTCATTGAAGTCGTATTCAATGATGTTGGGCTGCCAGAATCGATAAAGGAAAACATCGTGCCGAACGTGGATGTGCTCGTTTCGGGCAAGCGTCCGCCAAATCCAGTCGAGATAAGCCGCAGTGAGCGTTTGAGCGAAATCATCCATGTGTTAGAGGATCAGTACGACCACGTCATCATCGACACACCACCGTTTGGCATCATTTCGGATGCAGCCCCGCTCATCGTGAATTCAAGTGGTGTCATTGTCTGTTGCCGTTTCAACCAGACCCGTGACCCTGAGTTCGACATTTTGATGAAGAACTTGACCAACATTAACGCCAACGTTTTGGGTACGGTGCTTACGGCCTTCGATCCAAAAAAGGCGGCCGGTTCCTATTATTCCAGTTATTACTACAAGTACAACTACGAGGGATATGGGAAGTATCAGACGGATTGAACGGGACCATCCGCCGAGCGATCAACAATCAGGCGATGATCGGTTCGGATGATTGCCGTGCTCTACATGTGCACGGGTGTTTACGATGTGTTCTGGCCATCATTTTACAGGTCGGCGGAACAGTATTTTTGCCCAGAGACACCCAAAAAGTACATCGTATTCACTGATTCAAAGTCGATCGAGGAGCGTCATAACATCCTCGTCATGAACCAGGACGACATGGGGTGGCCGTTGAACACGCTCCTTCGTTATCGGATGTTTCTGCGTGCGGGGAATATGCTCGACCGATGTGAGCACATCGTTTTCTTCAATTCGAACGCCGTGTTTCAGTCAGCAGTTACAACAGGCGAGTTTTTTGGAGACAACAAGGACTTGGTGGCGTGTCTTCATCCGGCATTCTTCTCCGAGCCACCCGAGGCCTTCACCTACGAACGCCGTACATCATCGATGGCATACGTGCACACACCGCACCGTTACTTCTGTGGCGGACTGATGGGTGGTAGGCCCAAGCCGTTTCTGGATGCATGCGAGCGGATGGCCGCGTGCATTGACGTCGATCTGGGAAATGGCATCATGGCCGTATGGCATGACGAAAGCCACTGGAATGCCTATATCAACAACTCGTTTGAATCGCTCCATCCGAGGCTTCACATATTGGATCCGTCCTACATGTATCCCGAGGGTTGGGATTTGCCGTATTCTCAGATCATCCTGTTGAGGGATAAAAGCCAGTATTTCGATGATGCGAAGCTGAAGGGGCGGCATCCGAAGACAGAGACGCCGAGCATCTATGATCGGATGATGAAGCGAGTTGTACGTCTGTTGAGGCAAGGTCATTAAATGTTTACGCCAAGAACAATAATGTGGAGTAAGCACCTGGGTAGCAAGGTGGACAACGTCATGTGTTTCATATTCAAAGAGCGGTTACTTTAGGGCAACTATCCGAGGGGGTTCCGGACTTCGCACCAACACCGAAATGATGCAACTTGAAACATCCGTACATATCACGGTGCTCACTCCTGCACATAATGTTGAACGGTATGTGGGACAAGCGATCCAAAGTGTCATCAATCAGACGTACCCCTATTTTGAAATGGTTGTTGTGGACGATGGATCCACCGATAACACTGCGTGCATCGTTAATAGCTACTGTGAAGTGGATGATCGAATCAGACTGCTGCAACAGCCCAAATTGGGAACATCGCGCGCCCTGAACGCCGGGTTGTCAATGGCGCGGGGAGCCTACATCGCGCGTTTAGATGCCGATGATCTGTGCATGCCACATCGATTGCAGGTTCAGCTGGATTATCTCGAACAAAATCGTGACATCAAATTGGTGGGTTCGCACGCTTACGCAATAGACCTGGATGGAGACCCTGTAAAACCGTTATATGTTGCGCTCGACCCCGAAACGATCGAGAAGATACTACTGCGCGAAACTCATGTTGACGGCAGACACTATTTAGTAACTCCTTCGGTGATGTTCGACACCGAATTGGCACGAAGCATTGGTGGATTTGATCCTGATTATGATTTTGCCGAGGACCGAGAGTTTTTCCTGAGATTCTCTGAGGTGGGGAAATGTTCCAACATCGACATGTTTCTCATCAAGTACCGCCATCATCACTCGTCGGTTACCAATTCCCGCTCACTTTTGCAGGGTGAACGCAGTACTCGTGCCGTAAATACAGCCAGAAAGCGGCGAATGTTACCTGAGTTGACACCAGAACAAATATGGACGCCCCCTGGAACACTCACATCATCACAACATGCTTTGACGACTGCTCGAACGGCAATGTACTTTGGGAACCATTCAACGGCATTCAAACATGTGCGAAGGGAACTGGCATCAAACCCCCTAAATCACGAAGCTTGGAAGTTATTGCTCAAATTGCCACTTTCGATCGCCGGATGGAGATGAGTGCATTGATCTAGGCTCGACCCGTGTGCCATGCATGGATGAAAGCGCCAATACCTTTAATGCCTTTGTGGATCGCCTTGGTCACTGAGATCGCATCCCATTCTATGATCCCATAGTTCTGAATAGCATTCTGTTTCAGAGTTTAGTACTTTTGCGCAGGTCGTTTTTGGCGTTCCGTTGCGTAGTATGTAGTTCAGAACGAAACGACTGATTATTCAGCCTGATTTTTTACGATTCTATCATTGCAGCATCCATGGTATACGATGTCGGGGCGACCTCAAGGACGGGCAGCGCATCAGAGTTCATCTCCGTTGTGACACCGGCGTATAATTCGAGCCACACCGTCAGCCGTGCCATTGAATCTGTACTGAGCCAGGATGATACCACTCCCTACATTGTCGTGGACGACTGTTCGTCAGCGGACCATGTATACCATCTTGAATCCTATAAAAGCTTGACCTATCTCCGAAATGCTGTGAACCTGGGTGGGGCATCGACGCGAAATGTGGGTTTAGAGTTGGTAGAAACGCCGTATGTGCTTTTTTTAGATGCCGACGATTATATTTTGCCGGGGACGATAGAGGAGCTCATGAGGATTGCTACATCAGGTTCACCTGACGTCGTCTTTTTTCCGTGGTACAAGCAAAACCAGGTAGGTGCAACATTTGGGCCATTCAACAATGGTGCGACCGATCCTATTGAAATGTTTTTCAAGTGGCTAAGTGGCAGGTTTGTGCCACCGTGTGCGTTCGTTTGGAGAACCGAATTTCTGCGGTCGATCGGTTCGTGGGGTGAGGGTCTGCGTTATGACGATGATACCGAACTGGCGCTTCGTTCCATGTTATTCCGGCCGAAGATCGCCCTTGCCGAACAGGGGGGTGGCGTTTACATCAAAGGGGTCAACCCTGATGCCGTTTCAAATGCCAGCGTGTCTGTTGCGATTGAAGCACAATCACAGATCATGCAACATCTTGCATTGCAGGTAGAGCGTCACATTGAGGACATCGACCTCAGGAAAAGGATGCTAAAAGCGTTGGGATCGTTCTTGTTTGTGACGATACGTCTTGCCTACGCACAGCAATTGGACAGCAAGGCTGATGCTGCTCTGTCAATATCGAGGTCGTTGGGCTTTCATGGGTTTGTCGGGTCGACTCAATATCGATTTTTAGCTTCGCTGATCGGACCTAAGTATGCCGAATACTTATTCGTTTATCTGAAATCTGTCACCGGCACCAAGACGAATGGGTAAATACCCTCCGATATCTGTTGTCATACCGCTCTACGATGTTGGATGGTGCATTTCGACGCAGTTGAAGGCACTTGCCGTACAAGATTACTTGGGGGTTTGGGAACTTGTATTGGTCGATAATGGAAGCTCGGATGGAACGGTCGAAATCGTCACCTCTCAAACAACGGCATATCCTGTTCCCGTCATAATATGCGTTGCTGACGATGTGACGGGATCATCCCATGCACGTAACAAGGGAATTGAGGTAGCAACCGGTGAGCTCATATGCTTCTGCGACGCCGACGACAGAGTTGACCCCAAGTGGATTTCTGATTTAGTCGAAGCTCACTGTGAAGGGTCTATTGTGGCCGGCATCAATCGAACGTGGGATGGAAGTGAAATTCCAAATATGAACCCCGGGTGGTGCAGTGCTGCGGGTCCCCATCTTGGTGGACCACCGATTGCGATGGGATGCAACATGCTGGTATCCAAAGCGGATGCTCTCGCCATTGGTGGGTTTGATACCTCATTCATAACGGGTCAGGATGCCGATTTTTCATGGAAGTTTCAGAAAACAGGTGGCATCATCATCGCTGCTGCTGGAGCATATGTCGATTACCGGGAGAAGAGTGGAATCATGGGAAACTTTCTTCGCAACATCCAGTATGGAATTGATGACATCAGGTTGATCAAACGATACATCGGTATTTTCAAATTCGATATAGCATTCAAGACCCATCCAAGGTACAGGCCGCCCATCCGTCAATTGATGTATGGAGTGCGGACACGCGAAGCAGGAGGACTAGTACATGCCTCAAGAATATGGGGTAAGTATCTGGGACATATTATTGGCAGATTGAAATGTCTGCTTTTGACGGGTGGTTGCCAGTGAGGGTTTTGTATAATCTTCAGAATACGAATCTTAGAGTGTGTCTGGGGGGGTATGTAAAGCAAGATGCCCGAACATGTAGCGAGGAAGCTTTAATGGTTTATGGATCATGTTTTATTCAGTTACGCGCAATGATTCCATATTCGACACCCTGAGTGCCAACTATACTCTTTTAACACAAAAATCTGAGTGAATTGCATTTTTCGGTTAGAGAATTTCAAGCTAATTTGGATCATCGATTCTGATGAAGGTATCCTGAAAATGCTAGACAGGCAGCACTACCCAATTAATCGCCTAGGTATTTAATGTTCCCATTTTGATCTGGCTCGCATTTCTCTTTCAGCCGTTTCTTACGCTCGCTTACGCGATTAACAACTATCGAGGCCCTCATTCTAAAAATATTTTGTGGGCGTTCTCTGTGTTTTTTGGGATGACGATCGCCGTTGGGTTTGAATCGACCAACATGGATATCGTTCGTTACATGGCAGAGGTCGAGACCATCCATAGCTCCGGCCTTCAGCTGGACGATTGGTACCAATATCAAGTGTCAACCCGCTCTGCAGATGTTGCCAGGACCGTCTTGGCTTTCATTGTGGCTCAATTCACCGACAATGGATACTATTTGCCCATACTCTACGGTTTGATTTTCGGTTTTTTCCTGTCCCGTAACATGTGGTTTGTGTTGGAGCGACTGGAGGGCAGGCCAAAGTTCATCACCATTTTGCTGTTGGTGTGCCTATTTCTTGTGGTTCCTCTTTGGTACATGAATACGTTCAGGTTTTGGACGGCGGCTCATATGTTCATCTATGGTTTGTTGCCCTATCTGTT
>CAYZWQ010000055.1:6207-15167 GCA_964481355.1 uncultured Chitinophagales bacterium | reverse complement strand
TTAACGGTATTGCCTCGAGACCTTGCACGGTCCACGTCCGACATCGCCATGCTCACATACGATGAGGCCATCGACTACATCGACTCGATCGAACGCAGCGGAAGCGGCAGCGTGGCGTTGCCACTCACCCAATTATGGGGCAGAATCTTATATCCTTTGAGCGTTATCATCGTCACGTTTATTGGATTCACCATCGGATACGAGCGGCGCAAAGGAGGTCAAGGTGTACCCATTGCGATTGGGCTGAGTGTGAGCTTCGTATATCTGACGCTGCTCAAAACGATCGAGCCCTTGGGCTACGCGGGTGTGCTGAGTCCTTTTGCAGCAGCATTCGTCCCGCATGCCCTCTTTGCCATCGGAGCAGTCATACTGGTCGCTTCAACCCGCAAATAGGCAGAACCACGCTTATAGTGTCAACTCCGCTTCCCTGTTGCCATACCGCCGCACGATGTAATCGTTGAGCATCTTCTTGAAATCCCGGCCAATATGGTCTCCTTGCAGGGTGAGGACATGCTCTCCGTCTACATAAACCGGCGCTTTGGGCTCTTCAAAGGTTCCGGGCAACGATATGCCGATGTTGGCCGCCTTACTCTCGCCGGGTCCATTCACAACGCATCCCATAACCGCGACGTGAAGATCTTCGACACCCGGGTACGCCTTGCGCCAGATGGGCATGCTGTCGCGCAGGTAGGTCTGGATTTCGTCGGCCAACTGCTGAAAATAGGTGCTCTTCGTGCGACCGCAACCCGGGCAGGCTGTCACCTGGGGCATGAAGCTTCTAATCTCGAGGCTCTGCAAGATTTGCTGGCATACGCGTACTTCCTCGGCTCGGTCTCCACCGGGGAGCGGCGTCAGTGAGACACGGATGGTGTCGCCGATTCCTTGCTGCAATAGCACTGCCAGCGCCGCAGAGCTGGCAACGATGCCTTTCATGCCCATGCCAGCCTCCGTCAACCCCAGATGCAACGGATATGGCACCAATTCAGCCAGGCGTGAATATACAGTGATCAAATCCTGAACACCGCTGATTTTGCAACTGATGATGATCTTATCAGACCCAAGACCCACTTCCTCGGCGAGTGCGGCCGACCGCGTGGCACTCTCGAGCATGGTGTCGATCATGACTTCCTTCGCCGACTTCGGCTCGCGCAGGGCATTGTTGGCGTCCATCTTCGCAGCCAGCAACTGCTGGTCGAGCGATCCCCAATTTACACCGATGCGCACGGGCTTGTCGTACTTTACCGCCTGCTCGACAATCGTGCAGAAATTTTCGTCCCTTGCCTTGGTTCCCGTATTGCCGGGATTGATCCTGTATTTCGCAAGAGCACGGGCACAATCTGGATATTGCGTGAGAAGAACGTGTCCGTTGTAGTGAAAGTCGCCGACAATCGGAACTTCCGCACCCCTTTTGTCAACCTGCTCTACGATGTACGGCACTGCCTGCGCGGCCTCCTTGTTGTTCACGGTGATGCGGACAACCTCAGAACCGGCGTCGTGCAGCTCAAGGATTTGGTCGACCGTTTCCTTGATGTCGGCCGTGTCAGTGTTGGTCATGCTCTGCACAACAATCGGCGCACCGCCACCGACCAGAACATTTCCGACTTTTACCTGTATGGAGGATCTGCGACGAATCGGATTCATAGAATTGTGTTTGTTTAAAAATCCAAACGAACCTGAAATATCAAGGGTTCCGCTTGCTCAACTCAAAGAGCGTCTTCTTCTCGTCGGCTGTGAGTCCGTCATAGCCCGACTGCGATATCTTGTCCAAGATACGGTCCAACTCCGACTGGTCGACATCTTCGACGATCACAGCGTCGCTTACAGACCTCATATTCCTGTTGTGGACTTTCGAGGCGTTCTTCTTCTCCGATTTGAATACGGATTGCAGTCCGCGCAACCATCGGTCATAGTCAAAACCCCGATAATACAGCCTCAGTAGAGCCCAACCCATAAAAGCTCCGCCTAAATGTACAAGCCGAGCGGTGTTTCCACCGGTTCCTGATGTCTGCATGATCAAGTCAAAACCGATCAGACCTGCCACAACCCAGCGCGCCTCGATCGGAGGTAGCAAAAAAAGCATGATGGGCGCCGTCGGGTACAGCATGGCGAACGCAACCATGATTCCGAAGACCGCACCGGATGCGCCTATGGTCAAATTCCCGACCCAAATGGGGGTCAATGCAAGGTTGATGAGGGCGCCGCCAATACCAGCACCAAAATAGAGGACAGTGAACACGCGGGGCCCCAAAGTGACCTCGACTTCCCTCCCCATCCACCATAGCCAGAGCATATTGAACACCAAATGCCAAAACCCGCCATGTAAGAACAGATAGGTGACCAGACGCCAAGGCTGGTAGAGCGTGCCTTCCACGGTGGGTACAAACCCAAACATCTCAACAATGAACCGCTGATCCAATCCCAAAACCATGGGCAGAAACACCTGTATGAGATAACCAATCAGCGTCGCCGACAGGATTGTGCGGATCGCGACGGGCATATTGCTGAACCCGCGCTTCATGGCCGATCCCATCGATTCGTAGGCGTAACCGTTCATCGCATCGCTGTTTAGGAGTAGCTCCTGAGTCCCCAAAAACGAATCAGGATATAGCCGAACACCATCCCGCCAAGGTGGGCGAAGTGCGCAATTCCGGAATTCAGATTGGTGATGCCGCTGAAGAGCTCAAGAACACCGAAAATGATGACAAAATATTTCGCCTTGATAGGAATCGGCGGAATGAGCAGCATGATATAGTTATTGGGGTACATCATGCCGAATGCTAGCAATATGCCATATACAGCGCCCGAGGCACCCACGACTGGGGCGTAGCTCAATCCCAACAATCCCACAAGCAGCTGCAAAACGCCGGCACCGATACCCGTCGCAAAGTAATAGATCGCAAAACGCTTGGTGCCCCATGCATATTCGATGGCCTGACCAAACATCCACAACGCAAACAAGTTGAAGAAGATGTGCCCCAAATTGGCATGCAAAAACATGTAGCTAACCAATTGCCAGGGGTAAAACAGACCTGATGCCAGTGGATAAAGCGCCAACGACGACAAAAACGTGTCAACACCGGGCGTCATCGAGCCGATGAAGAAGATCACGTTGATGATCAGGATGTGCTTGATGGCAGGTGGAAATAGGGTGAACTGCGTCCCCGGCGAATATTGGTTATCGCTATACAAATGAAAATCTCCGCTGTCGGGATAAATGCTGTTTAATCCTGTAATATACGTTGATTCCGCTTAAGGTTACACCCGGAATGCCCTGCCCCGGATATACCGTATCACCGCACATCCAAAGACCCTTCACATGTGTGCGTGCGTCGGGCCAGTCTAAAATCGACCGTTCCATCGATTGGGGGAGCCCGCCTACACGGCCCTTGCTGCGGTGAATCCACTTCTCCCACGTGACCGGAGTTGCGGGGAAGCTCACGAGCAGATCGGATGCAGCAAAACCAGGCAAATGACGCCGCATTTGATCCAAAATGGCCTCCTGAACCACCTCACGAGCCGACTCGTAGTCTCCGTTCAGGCCAAACCAATAGTCGGGGTTGGCATGGCAGCTCACATTCATAGCACGCTCACCTTCCGGTGCACGACTCAGGTCCCCCCTCTTCGAGAGTGAAACGAAGATCGATTTGCTGCCAGTGTGCGGCAGTCCGTCTTCCAAATCGACATGAATCTGATGATGCAGCGTCAGATCGTCGGGGTAACCGTCCGTGGTGGCCACGTTCATCGTGAAGGCACCCCATGCCTTGTCGTACCTTTTTCCCAGCATCTCAAACTCGGACGAGGCCGGCCCCTTCATTAGCTCGGCCATGTTCCAGACGGGGACATTGCTCACGACCTGATGTGCACGAAAGGTCTCGGATTTCGACGTGGTGACATCGAACCATCCACTGCCCGACTCCATAATCTCCAACACTTTCCTGTGCGTCAACACAACGCCACCATTGTCAACTATAAACTGCTCGACGGCATTTGCCATTTCAAGCAAACCACCCGGCACATAAAAATTGGCATAGTTGGTGTAGCAGAGTGCAGGTGAGGCAAATAAAAATGGGGTGTCGTGGGCAAAAGACTGGGCAGTAATCAGAAGCTGCTCGTCGACGAACCGCTCAAAGTCTGGGTTTGTGATGCCGCATTCCTCCATCATCTCACTGGTGCTTTTCAAAGTGTAGGGCAACACCCTCGCATCCAGCGGAGCGTTGTTGACGGCGAGCTTCAACCAATCGGATGGCGCTTTTGGGGGGAAGAACGGATTGTTGTGAGCCGCCTTCCATACGATGTCGGACACATCCATGGCGCGCTCCCAAAAAGCGCGCTGAGCCTCACCCTCGCCAAAAAATCGGACGGCCTCATCGATCCACGCTTGTCGGTTTTCATGCTTGAGAATGGGTTTGCCATCCATCCAGACCGTCATCCCCGGATCGATCTTCTCGCGTGGTATCTGGATGCCCGTCAGTGCCTCCAAGGTGCGCATGGGCTGATATTCGTCAAAGCCGGTGAGTGTCGTAGCACCGCTTTCGAACACATAGCCTTTCCGCTTGAACGAGGAGCTGCACCCGCCAGTGACGTGCGATGCCTCCAAGACCAATACACGATATCCGTCTTTAGAAAGAAGGGCGGCCGTGGTAAGTCCACCCATGCCTGCACCGACCACAATTATGTCGAAAACTGTCGAGTTTGATTTCATAGGGGGATGAACAAAAGATTCCCCCTTCCCGTTTCAGGTCCAGCGTATGGTTTCCTTGTCCAAGAATGCAGCAATCCCCTTTTTGCAATCGGCAGACATGCGCGCAGCCGCGTTCATTCGAGAGGCATATTGAATAGCTGTTCCCATGTCCATGCCTGAAACCAAACGGATGAGTTTCTTTGTAGATGCCAACGCCTCCGCGCTCAATCCATGCGCCAGGTGGTCGACCCACCATGCAACACGTTCCTCATAGGAATCTGCAGTGGTAACTTCGTGCACCAGTCCGATATCTCTGGCAACTTCTGCGCCTACAATCTCAGCGCCGAGCAAAAGCCGGTTCGCCTGTGACGATCCGACCTTTTCAATGAGGAACTTTGCCACAATGGCAGGGACAAACCCGATTCGAACTTCCGTGTATCCAAACTTGGCCTTTTCATGCGTAATGGCAATGTCGCACATGGTTACCAGCCCGCAACCTCCCGCAAGGGCATGGCCATTAATTGCGCCGAATAGCACTCCCGGATACTCGCGCATAGCCATGAACAGGGCGGCGAGCCGTTCGGAGTCGGCCAAATTTTGCGCCATGTCGGCCTGTTGCATTTCCTGCAATGAAGCTAAATCGGCACCGGCACAAAAGGCATCTCCAGCTCCAGTCAAGATAATTGCCTTGCAGATTCCCGGCCTCGACAAATCCCGAAACACCGCGGTGAGTTCCTCAACCAACGATGCATTCAGCGCGTTGCGCTTTTCTGGACGATTCAGTGTCACCTTGGCCAAACGGCCTTCGATGTGAAGGTCCAAATGATCCATCACATCTCGGCTAATACGGGTTGGCTGACGGTTGCATCGCTCTCTATAAGACCATCTTTGAGTTGGACAATCCTGCGGGCGTGGGCTGCAATGTCGGTCTCGTGCGTGACGAGAATGATGGTGTTGCCCTGACGGTAAAGATCCTCGAAAAGGTTCATGATCTCGATTCCGGTCTTGGAGTCAAGGTTTCCGGTAGGCTCATCGGCTAGCAGTATCGATGGCCGGTTGACCAAGGCGCGGGCAATAGCCACACGCTGACGCTGACCGCCCGACAGCTCGTTGGGCTTGTGATCCATACGGTCTCCCAAGCCAACCTTGCGAAGTGCCTCAGCAGCCATTTCCTTGCGCTCGCTCGACTTGATTCCTGCGTAGATGAGCGGAAGCTCGACATTTGCCAGGCAGTTTGATCGAGGCAGCAAATTGAAGGTCTGAAAAATAAAGCCAATCTCGCGGTTCCTGACAACGGCAAGCTCGTCGTCGGTGAGGTGGCTCACATTGGTTCCGTTAAGGATGTAATCGCCAGATGTCGGCGTATCCAAGCATCCAATGACATTCATCATCGTTGATTTGCCGGATCCTGATGGACCCATGATGGCCACATACTCGTTCTTCTTGATCGACAAAGACACCCCATTGAGGGCGCGCACTTCCTGCGTGCCCATCTGGTAGATCTTCTTGATCTCCTTCAGCTCAATGATGGAATTGGACAGTGACATCAGTTTTGCGCTACGAGATTTAACCGGTTGTTTTTGACCGTGACTTTGTCGCTCGGATTCAATTCCCGGGAGACCAGTCGATACGGTCCGATTACGACTTCCTGTCCGGCCTCAAGTCCATTGGTGATGTGAATGTGCGTTTCGTCGCTGATGCCTGTCGACACCTCAACGATTTCCGCTTTGCCATCGCGTACAACAAAGACAATCTTGCGCAAATCTTCCTGTGGGATCAAAACATCACCACCCTGTTCTGACGTTTTGGATGCCTGGTTTGGTTTGGCAGCCCCCGTTTTGGTCGTATCGGTCTTGATCTTGTTGAAGTCTCGTACCGTCACAGCCTGGATCGGCACGGAAATCGCATCGACAACCGTCTCGGTCATGATGTCTACCGAAGCCGACATGCCAGGTTTGAAGATCGGCGACGGCGACAGGCTGCTGGTTTCGTCCGACGCCTGGCGGGCAATGCTCTCTCCGCTCGACTGGGGCAGGTTGTGGAGTGTGGTAATGCGGATCTTTACCGTGTAATCTGTGACCTGCTCCGTGCTCGAAACCCCCGTGATGTTCGCCGAGTTGGCAATTTCGGTGACCATACCGTCGAACGTACGGTTCGGATATGCATCAACTTCAATCTTCACAGAGTCGCCGACGCTCACATTCACAATGTCGGATTCATTCACGCGCACTTCCACTTCCATCTGCTCAAGCTTCGCGATGCGCATGATCTCGGTGCCCGTCATCTGCATGTTACCGACCACCCGCTCGCCGAGTTCGACGTTCAGCTTGCTGATGGTGCCGTCCATCGGTGCACGGATGATGGTCTGCTGCAGCTCCTCCTGGGCTTTCCGCAACGCTGCTTCGGCATTCTGGATCTGAAACTCGGCGGCCTTCAAGTTAGCTTCCTCCGAACGGAAATTCGTTTCCGACTGCAAAAACTCAACCTCCGATATCAACTTGCGCTCAAAAAGCTGCTTCTGCCTCTCGAAGTTGAACTTCGACTGCTCGAAACTGGCGCGACTCTGCTCATACCGTGCCCTTTGAGAAAGAAGCGTGGCATTCAACTGGTCGATCTGAGCCTGGTAGATGTCGGGTTTGATGCGGATGAGCAGATCGCCGCGCTTCACGTTCTGACCCTCGCTCACCTGCAGTTGAATGATCTCCCCAGAAACATCGGGCGAGATGATCACCTCCGTTTCAGGATTGATGCGACCCGAAGCCGACACCATCTGCGTCAGAGTCTTGATTCCTACTTTTGTCGTCTCGACTTCCTTGCCGGCGGGCTCTCCTCCAATGACCCCAGTGAATCGAAGCACGACGCCAGCCACGATGATAATGATGAGCGCACCTCCGGTGAGATACCAGAATTTCCTGGACGATTTAGTTTTTGCCATGAGAGATTGTGAGGTTTACGTATGACAGATAATAACTCAGCGAAGGGCGTCGATAGAGAAGGTCTCGTCGATCTCGCCCTGATAGTATTTGATGAGCTGTTCTTGGAAAATGAAGCGATACAGGGCCTGGACGCGGTTGGATGAGGCCTGCACAAAGTCGGCGTTCGCCTGAGTGAGTTCGATGAGGGTGCTTGCACCCACGTTGTAACGTTCTTGTGCCGTCTGGTAGGCCCGCTCGGATGCAATCAGGGCCTTCTGAGTGGTTTCCAACTCCTTGGTGTAACCAATGTAGTCGGTGTAGGCCTGGGCAACCTCCTGGATGACAGTGTACTCAAGGTTCTCACGGTCGAGTTGGGCATTCTTGTAGTTGACACGCCCTACTTGAACGGATCGCCACGTGTTCAGGCGGGTGAAAATGGGGACCTGCATGCTCATCCCAACTCCGTTACCAACGTTCACGTCGAAGAACTGGGTGGAAAATTTTTCGCGTTCCCTCGAAATTGGGTTACGTTGCCGGTCTGAGTAGGATGTACGGAAACTGCCGTTTGCCGAAATGGACGGAAGGCGTGCCGCTTCTGCCGATTTCAAGCTGTAGTATGCAATCTTGATCTGCGCATCCTGGGCTGCGACATCGCTGCGGTTGGCCATTGCGCGATCGATCATGCTGCGCAGGTTCATTTCGCGCACTTCGATCAATTCTTCATTGAGCTCGGGTGTCACATACTCGTAGCTTCCAAGAGGGTCAATCTGCAGCTGGCGTATCAAACGAAGCTGATTGTTGGCGGCGGCATTTTGCCTTTGGATAAGGCCCAATTCGGCATTGGCGACAATAGCCTCCTGATTGAATTGATCTACAAGAGGACGAGCGCCAACCTCGACCTGAGCAATGATCTGCTCAAGCTGCTTGCGCGAGGATTGAAGGTTCTCCTCCGAAATCTGAATCAGCTCCTTGTCGAGCACAACCTGCAGATAGGCCGTGGCTACGTTGAAAATGATTGACTGACGAATGCGTCGCTCGTTCTCCTTGGCACTTATCAACGCCGTCTGGCTTGAGCGCAGGTTGTAAATATTTCTCAAACCCGAGAACACCGTGATGTTCGAACTGATCGAGCCGCTGGCATTTTCGGTCACGATGTTGCCGTAGGTGAGCGTAACCTGGTCGAACTGCTGTCCACTTGACCTGTTGAAGCCCAAGTTGGCATTCAATGTCGGGGCGAACTGGGCATATGCATTCTTAATGTCGTATTCGGCAACCTCAATCGAGTTTTGGGCCCGCTTCATCTGGAAGTTGTTGTCGAGTGCGATGCGAACGGCATCCTCAAGTGTAATTCGTTGGCTCACTTG
>CAYZWQ010000055.1:0-6197 GCA_964481355.1 uncultured Chitinophagales bacterium | reverse complement strand
CAAAGGCAATACAAAGTGTAGCGAGCAAAAATAGCTGCCTGTGCATAAGCGGTTTTAGAATGTTCATGGGGTAAGACTTGTATACTTAAACGGATGTTTGCTGAAATAGTTACAGTACAATTCCGGCAACCTCACGAGACCGAAATTGTGCAGCTGTGAAAGATAGGCATTAACCCGTCAGGCACAGACTACATGAACGGCATGCTTGCGGTAAACGTTTGCAAAAAAAACGTTAAAAGCTTAGCTGCGATGTGCTTGTTCGCTTTTGACTGATTTGGAGGCAGGGGTAAGACGGTCGGCAATGAGTTCTTCAGCCGACGAGACCGCAAATGCGATGCCCTTCGAAATGAGCATACGCTTGAGCTCCCCAAAAAGTGATGGACCCTGTTGGACCACTGTCGAAACCTGCTTTCGACTGCCACCAGCAGAACCCAACACAATTCCCACACCTACGGCAATTCCCAATGCCGCGAGAGGATAACGCCGTATCCAGTGGCGTGGGTCCGTTTTCTGTTGAAGACTCTCCTTGATGTCGTCGATATTTCCTTCCAGTCCGCGTTCGATCGATTCCAACTCCTGCTTCAACTGGGCTCTGCGCTGTTCAATTTCGCTGAGTTTTTTTGCCTTGATCAGATCCTTCGATTCCATTTCACTGCAAATCTTTCTTCGATAAAAGGTCAATAAATTGTTTCAGCATCCATGATTTGGTGCTGTCATACAAAGATCGTGGTTTCTTATTGAACAGTAACACACCGAGAAGAAGCAAGGGAAACGCTGTGACCAGATACCCGAGAGCCGTGCTTCCAAGAAGTTCTCCAAGGTAGTACGACAATCCCATCATGGCGAAAAGTGCAGCAATCCCCAGAGTTATACCGCCGAAAATGACGAAAACCATTCGCGACAATATAACCGAAACCCCCTCGCCAATGTCGAGCGCCATCAACTCTAGCCGCTTCTCGAGCATCATGCGCACCTCACCCGGCAACCGTTTGACGGCATCCTGGATCATGTCGGGGTCATTATCGTCGTATCGCTTCAAAGACACTATTTTTTACGGAACAATACTCTTCCTATGAGGAATCCAACGAGGGCGCCTGCCACCAACGACTCGACGGGATGGTTGCGCACTGCCTGCTCGGTCCTCTGCTTGAGTTCGGCCATCCTCACATCCAGCTCCGACTCCCTCAAGAAGTCGTTCCCCTGCCGAGCGAGTGCGACCAGGGTGGATTCCAATCTGTCTACTACCTCATCCAACATTCAAACACCTCGTATAGATTTGACTTTAGTGCAAAGCCGTGGCTTCTAGCTGCAATATACCGATACGCGGTGTGGACTTCAAAAAAACCGGTGCCCTTGCAGTCTATTCGTAACGAAGCGATTCAATGGGGTCGAGACTTGCCGCCTTCACGGCAGGGTACACACCAAATATCAGCCCAATTGCCGTCATCATCACCACGCCGAGGATGGCAGAACCCCATGGAATGATGAAACGGGCCTCCATTAAGACTGCCAACATGTTGCCACCCACAATTCCCAGTATGATTCCGATTAGACCACCCAGCTGACAGATGAAGATGGCTTCGATGATGAACTGCTGCCGGATGGCCTTCTTTGTTGCTCCCACACTTTTACGAACGCCGATTTCACGGGTTCGTTCTGTCACGGACACAAGCATGATGTTCATGACGCCGATTCCAGCCCCCAACAGTGCGATTCCACCCACAACGAATGCGAATATCCCCAAAACTCCCGTGAAACTGTCGAAGGCACTCGAGAGCGAATTGTTGGTCACCACCTCAAAGTCATTCGGTTTGCCTGGCTCGACCTTTCTGGCGGCCCTCAAAATACCGATGAGTTCATCCATTGTTGCAGGCACGGCCATCATGCTGGGCGACTGCACTTGGATTCCGATGCTACGCCATTCGCCACCGCCGTACAATTGGAGAAGGCGTGTGTAGGGAGCAAGGATGATCCGGTCCTGCGACTGTCCGAAAATGGCCCCTCGAGGCTCCATCACTCCGATCACAGTATACGACTGCCCTTCCATCCGTATTTTTTTGCCCAAGGCATTCTCATTTGCGAACAATTCGAGGCGGATCTCGTCACCAATAACAACAACGGAGCGTGCATACGCCACATCCTCGGCATTGATGTCTCTCCCCTCGGCAATGCTCGCGTTATTGTTGACCATCCAGTGTTCATTGCTGCCTCGCAGCGGCACATTTGGCTCCGTCTCTTTGTCGTTGTAACTCACCTTGTTGAACGCAAATGTGGTGACAGGACTCACGGCACGAGCCAGATTTGCTCTGTCGCGTATAGTTTCAAACTGGTCGAACGTGATGTTCTTGCGGTTGCGATACTCGCTCATGTCACCGCCCATTTGAACTGCCGGAAATTTCTGCACGGTGATCACGTTCCCACCAAGCAACGTAAGGGAGTCCTTGAAGAAGCCGTCGAGCACGCTTACGGCGGTCGAAGACCCGATAACGGCGAATACACCTACCACTATTGCAACCATCGTCAGGAACGAACGCAGCTTGTTCGCCGCAAGCGAACCCATTGCCATTTTGAAGACGTCGATCAAATTCATGTTAGACCCTGGTTATTCGTAGCGTAGCGATTCGATGGGGTTGGAGTGAGCCGCACGGCGTGCTGGCAGGTATCCGAACAGCACCCCGACCGCCGTACAGATCATGAAAGCTCCGAACACCGTGCCCCAATCCATGTAGGCAACAAAGAATTGATTGATGATCTGTGTGACCCCCACTGAGATTAGCACACCCACAACACCACCCAGACAACAGACCGTTACAGCTTCGATCAGAAACTGAAGCAGAATTTGATAGGATTTCGCACCGACAGCCTTCCGAATTCCAATTTCCTTCGTTCGTTCCTTCACTGACACGTACATGATATTCATCACGCCGATACCTCCGACAAACAGCGACAATCCAGTAAGGAATATGCCGATGCCATAAATAGCACCCGTCATCACCTGATATTGCTGGCGGAAGACGTCAAGCTTGTTTATCGCGAAATTGTTCTCGGCCTTTGCGTCGAGCTGGCGAATCCTGCGCATGATTCCCTCCAATTCGTACTCGCCTTGCTGCAATGTCTGTTCGTCGGGATACTTCACCTGGAGGGAGACGCCTCTTCGGAGTCCATAAATGCGACCATAGGCACTTATCGGCACCAAAATTTGGTTGTCGAAATTCTGCATCCCCAAAAAGTTGCCCTGCTTGGCCAGTTTTCCGATAACCTCAAAACGTTGACCGCCTATGCGCACCGACTTTCCAATGGAGTTACCCTGTGGGAAAAGCACTTCTTCGACACTGGCTCCGATAATGGCTACACGTTTGTAGCTTTGGTTCTCCTCGTGCGTGAAAAAGCGGCCGTCCTCGAGGTCGATGGTATTTGTGAGGCTGTAGTCGGGCGATACCCCCGATACCGTGACACCGTTGGCATACTTGTCGGTGGCCCTAACCGTGACCGTCCGGCGGGCGACAGCCGATGCGGCCGAAACGTATTGGCTGTACTGTCGAATCTTGTCGGCGTAGTCTACCTCCATCTCTGGTCGGTTGATATACAGCCACCACTTGTAGTTGGGTCCCGGATTCCATGGAAATTTTTCGACGTACAGCACATTGGTGCCCAACATGGCCATACTGTCTTCAAATGAGCGGTTCACACCGTTGATGGTGGTGTTCATGGCCGTGACGGCCACAATCCCGATGATGATTCCGAACATGGTGAGAAATGCCCTCACCTTATTGGCGCGTATGGCGGTGAAGGCGATTTTTACGCCTTCCCAAACACTGCGAAGATATACCATGAGCAGGAGTTTCGTGTAGCAATTCAGAAGTATACGGAGCTCGGCTGCTTTTCGTTTCATTCTTTTTCACGATGTTAAACGATAAAGGCACATCTGGTGAAAATATATTACGATACGTCTTTTGATTGCCCTCATGCCACGTCAGTTCGTGCGGCTCTGCGGGCTGGCTCAAACTCCGCCATCCTTTTGTATCTTACTGCAATACCTTGCACATGCAACAATGACAATGAAACTCGACGTTCTCGCTATCGCCGCCCACCCAGACGACACGGAGTTGAACTGTGCCGGAACACTCGCAGCACTTGTTCGGCAAGGACTCAACGTTGGCGTTCTTGACCTCACGCGTGGTGAGATGGGCAGCCGTGGCACACCAGAAGGAAGATTGTCGGAGGCTGCGGAGGCAGCGTCCATCATTGGCCTTGCAGTTCGGGAAAATCTTGCCCTGCCCGACTGTGGACTTGACAACACACATGAGCATCGTCTGGCTATCATTCAGGCCGTAAGGAAGTACCGTCCGGATATCTGCCTCATCAACGCCCCGTCCGACCGTCATCCTGATCACGGCAATGCAAGCCGCCTCACCTTGGATGCCCTTTTTTATGGAGGATTGACCAAATTGGCCAGTATCGGCGCCGACAATTCCCCACAAGAACCTTGGCGACCTTTCCATGTGCTCCATTACATGCAGGACAGGCCTTTTGAACCCGATTTTGTGTTCGACATCTCCGAAACAATCGAAATCAAGGAACGCGCCATCTTGGCGTTCAAGTCGCAGTTCAATGTTCATGATTCAGGTGACGAGCCACAGACCTACATATCCAGGCCGAGCTTCTTTGAGGCGATCAGGGCGCGTGCACGCCACTTCGGACATTTAGTGGGGGTGGATTACGGCGAGGGTTTTTTATATCAGGGGAAACCCATTCCCTTGCGTGATCTCAACATCTTTATGGGCTCGAAACCGGCCCGCTGAGGGCTATTCAATGATCGCGAGGATACGCTTATAGTTGATCGCTTTGGCGAACTCGGCCAACAGTCGACCATCGGGTATGTCGGTGGCGCTTATTGTCACAAGCGTGTTATCGCTTAGGAGCAGGTTGATTTCGCCTGTCTTGTAGACGGGGTCGTACTCTTCGATCGCCTTGAAACCGCCATATGATGTGCTTTGCTTGCCGGTGTCCTTTGCGATCATGGGATTGGTCAAAAAAGATGCCAGACTGCTCACCATCGGGGAGTTGGCGATGATGCTGATGATCACTTTGGACGACTCACTTCCCTCACTGTTTCGGTACGACTTGAAGAAGGCAAGGCCTGTCGACGGGTCCGAAGCCATTGTTCCCGACTGGATATATGCGTCTTCGTCGTCGTAGGGGGTGTAGTTGGCGATCTTAGCGGGAAGGCATTTGTTGAATTCCCGGGTCATTTCGTCCCACATCTCCTTGCGGGCGCTTTGAATGTTTCCCTCCAGATCCTGCAGGCGCTGCGGCTTTAGGATGGTGTTCGAGGTGTTCGTCTTCTTTTCGCTCTGAGCTTGAGAAAAGGCCGTGTTTCCTGCCCCAAAGGCCAGATAGGCGAAGAAAACCAATAGTACGAACAGGCGGATCATCAAATAATGATTTCGGATGATATCGATTAGACAACAACAACCGGCGTCAATGTAAGTCCTTGCGGATTTATCGACAACCGAATTTTTTACTTTTGCGCCTCCTTGGTCAGGCCCATGGCGCAATCTCCCTAAAAACGCCACAGATCCGACAAAATTGTGGTCTTTTACAGCTTCAAATCCGATTCTTGGATGCATGTGTGCAACCATTTATGAATTGCCAAGTTACCAGCCACAATTCGGCGTCCGTGCAGCCAATCGCCGCCCCCGCCGAAGTCGGTCACCGTACCCCCTGCCTCCATGACCAACAAAGCACCCGCAGCCACATCCCAAGGTTTGAGGTTCATCTCACAGAAGGCGTCGAGCCTGCCGGCCGCCACGCAACAAAGGTCATATGCTGCACTTCCGGGTCTGCGAAGGCCCTCCGTCTCGCTCAGGATCCGATGTGCCAATCGTAGCATGGAGCTGTAATCAATGCCTTCCTGAACCGGGAAGCCCGTACCTATCAGAGATCGTGAAAGATCCGAAGTTGCCGACACGGTTACCAAATTACCATTGAGTCGGGTGCCTTCGCCCCGTACAGCAGTAAAAAGCTCTCCACGCGACACCTCAAGTACTACGCCTAACAGCGGCTCGGTTCCATCGTACAACGCGATGGATATGCAGTAGGGCGGGAACCCGTGGGCAAAATTGGTCGTGCCATCAATTGGATCCACGATCCATCGCCTGCCGGAAGTGAGCTCGACTTCAGATCCCTCCTCTCCC
>CAYZWQ010000054.1:0-15247 GCA_964481355.1 uncultured Chitinophagales bacterium | reverse complement strand
GTAACCCCATACGGTTTGGGATACTCAACGCTTCTTCAAGTGTTGAGAGACGAGTCAGCCGACCGTATCCTTCGCATATTGAGCCTCAAGGTTGCCAACGATGTGATCCATGTCACCACCGACGACCGTATTATCTCGTTCAAACGGGCGGACTGGCCTCGATTCGACGACTTGGTCGACGACATTGTCGATGCCTACGAAAATGGCTATAAGGAGCGGTATCGCGTCTTCAGATAGCTCACCTCCAATCAACTTCCCAAACCACATTCCCGTCGGTGGCAAGCCATACTGCCGACTTCAAGCTTGTGAAGTGCATTTCGGCACCCGTTGACCGAAGCCGCCGTACAGCATCTGCGTGAGGATGGCCGTAACGGTTCTGCAACCCAAGGCTCACAACGATGTGAGATGGCGAAACGGCCTTCAGGAAAGGGACCGTCGAACTGGTCCGACTGCCGTGGTGGCCGGCTTTCAGCACGGTTGATGCCAGCAGAGGAGCGTACCGCTGCACCAACAGCATCTCGGCCTCGTCGTCGGCGTCGCCGGAGAACAGGAATGAGGCCGTTCCGACCTCCAGCTTAACCACAACCGATGCCGTGTTTGGGTCGCTGTGATGCTCCGGGTCGATCGGACCGAGGATCCGCAGCCGCACGCCGTGTTCCAATTCTAGGGAGTATCCGTTTCGAACCCTTACCAATGCGAGGCCGTGTCGTCGCGCTGCGGCTCGATAGCCAGCCACGACCGTCGATTGCGTAGGGAAGTCTGCCTCATACAAGGTGTCGATCGGCATGGATTCGATTATGGCCAACGTGCCACCCACATGGTCGGCATGGGGGTGGCTCAATACTACGCCGTCGAGACTCCGAACCCCAAGCCGTCGAAGCACCGGCAGTATGGTGCGCCCGCCACTCTCATATCCCGGGCTGAAAACACCTGTGTCGATGAGCCAGTTCGACCCCGACCTGGTTCGGATCAATGCAGCATCGCCCTGCCCGACGTCGAAGAAGAGCACCTCTACCAATGGCCTCGACCAGTCCGTTTTCACCACCGACAGTTTCCATCCAAGAAGGCATACCAGTAATAGTGCGGTCATCTTCCATCGATGCCTCCCCCGAATGCCGGCAATCGTCATGGCCGCAACGAACCATGTCGGGTATATCATCGCGTCTGGTTTGGACACATACCACCACGACCACTCCCAAGACCCGGCCGACGATGCCACTTTCATGAGTATCCATGCTGCCCTGTCGGCTGGCCACATCAAGGTCGCGGCCATTTCGGGCATCAAGGAAGCTAATGGCAGACCCAGCAACGACCAGAGTATCAGCAGCTGCGTCATGGGGATTCCTGCCATGTTCGTGATGGTGCCGGCCAACGAGTATTCTCCGAATTCGGATGCCAATATTGGATACAATCCCAGCTGTACAACCACGCTCACCAGGACTAATCCCGTCACGATCGACCACGGTTTTTGGTTCAATCGCTCCGGCAGCAGCTTCTGCAGCGAGGGCAAGACCGTTAGCAGTATCGTTACCGCCGAGAACGAAAGCTGGAACCCCGTATCCCAAAGCGCATTGGGATCCACAATTAGAATGATTAGTGCCGCCAATGCCATAAGGTTGATGGGCTCGCGGGGATGCCGAAAGATGCGAGCAAACGCGGCAAGGATGGCCATGACGGATGCGCGAACCACACTCGCCGGAAAGCCCGTGATGCCGCAATACAGCAGCAATACCGAGCACATGATGGCAAACCCGACATGGCGACCAATCCGGTATGACCAGATGAACGGTATCAGATACCACAATGGCATGATCACAAATCCGACATGGAGTCCTGATACGGCCATGAGATGAGACAGTCCCGATCGGGCAAACGCCTGTCGGTCGGCTGTCTCCACGTCGCCCTTTTGACCCAGCAGCAACGCTTTGGCAATAGGGACCTGCTCGGGTCCAAACGACAATCGGATCGCGCGGTCGATGGCTCTGCGCATCGGAAGCCAACCGGCATTGCCCTTATATGGTCGGATGGATGCCAAGCTGTCGACCGTTCCTTGATATCGGATGCCCTGACCCAAAAGCCATTCCCGGTAGTCGAACTCAAACGGATTCCTGGCACCCACTGGCTCCCGAAGCCGCACCGTGGCTTCGATTTGGTCGCCAATCTCAGGGAGTTGGCCCGAAGCATCCCATTTCAACAGCAGTTCGACGGGTAGGTTGTAGATAAGCTTTTCATCGTGGAAAAGGCTGTCAGATCGCATCCAAACCGTAGTTCCCGTTGACCTCCTTCTCACTTGGTACACCAATGCAACGGTCGAAAGGCTTTCGCCTGCCAGTGAGCCCAAATCCCATTTTAAATCGTTTTTTCCGCTGCTTTTGAGGATCTCAAGTTCAAATCGTTGCATGCCAAACAATACGATGACCGTCACGTACACCGCCAGCAGCAAAAGCGAAAGGGTTGGGCTGGGTCTGACGGCTGACCATAGGTGACCTGTCCAATACACGAGTATCCCTGACAAAAGGCAGACCCACAGCATCTGGATATCTAGCTCAAAGACGGACTGCAGTAAGAGTCCGGCAATGTACGCGAGCACGATTCTCAATGCCGGCCACGCATCGAGCTTGCTTGAACTGCGAGTTGAATGAGTGGAATCCATATAACTATGAGCCTCGCCAACACAATTCCTTACGGCACGCAGTGAAATTAAAGCACTTTATTTTTCGATATTTTCTGTGTAACTTTATCGTCTTGCCACTTAAGTTAGTCTTCGCTGATTGATTCAACTGAAGTTCAAATCGCATCGTATGCGACCGAATAAGCCGGGATCGGCCAAACTACTCCTCGGGCACAACAAGGAGAAGCCAAGATCCCGATAATGATTACCACCGTTAATCATATCTTGGAAGCCCTGCTCCAATGGGCACCCAACCACCTCAAAGCAGACTACGACAATATCGGGTTGCTGGTCGGGGACCCAAATCAAACGGTTAACGGAATCATCACTTGCCTCGACGTCACTCAGAACGTCATTGAAGAGGCGGATGCTGCCTCAGTGCAGCTCATCATCGCACACCACCCCCTCATTTTTCGCAAGTTGGCCGCAGTTCGGTCGGACGACCCAACTGGACACTTAGTCACGGAATTGGTCCGTCGCGGCATTTCACTGATTGCGATGCACACCAACCTCGATTCCGCCGTCGATGGTGTGTCGTATGTGCTTGCCGAAAAACTCGGACTCGAACACTGTTCCTTCCTGGAGAGCGGACGCGATGGAGGCGGTTACGGGGTGTTGGGCACATTGCCCGAAGCGGTGACTCGCGATCAGTTCCTAACCATGGTGGCCGAAAGGCTGCAAGTGCCGATGCTGCGCTTTTCCGGACATTCCGAGGCCATATCGAAGGTGGCTGTTTGCGGTGGTGCAGGCTCATTCTTGATAGAAACAGCCATCGCGTCCGGTGCCCACGCATTCGTGACCGCCGACCTTAAATACCACGATTTTTTCACCCACCAGGGTTCATTTGTTCTATGCGACGCTGGTCACTATGAGACCGAAATGCCCGTTAGTGAGCGCGTGCAGTTTTTTTTGAAGCAAACATTCCCAGGGCTTCATGTTGATGTTACCCGCCATGTCACGAATCCGGTGGAGTACTTCATTCGACACTTATCCACATCATCAACCTAAGCAACCCTCCAACATCCATTTATGGAAGACGTTTTACAAAGCCTTGCCAATCTTCAGTATCTCGATTCAAAAATTGACGAGATAGCCCGCTTGAAGGGCGATTTGCCAGAAGAGATTCTCGATATTGAGGCAGAGCTAAATCGCCTCGAAAACCGGATCAAGCACCTGAACGACGAGAGCGACGCCCTTCGTGCCGAAAGCGGAAAGCTCCGCATCGATGTCGAGGAGTCAATCGGGCTTGTCGACCGTTATGAGAAGCAGCAGATGACGGTTCGCAACAACCGCGAGTACGACGCCCTCACCAAAGAGATCGAGGCGCAACGGGCCCGAATCGAAAATGCCCGCTCCCGTACCGAGGAAATCGCCATCCTCCTCGAAGAGATGGAAAAAAACGTACAAGACAGCACCGACCTGCTCCACAATACGACAGAATTGCTCGACGAGAAACGCCAACAATTGAGCGAGCTCGACCGTCGCACGGCCGAAGAGGAGCGCGAACTCCAATTGAAGCGCGATGAGGCGGCCTCACTCGTTGGCGACAGGTACCTGCGCAGCTACGAGCGCCTGCGTGCCGGTCTACATAACAACATCGCCGTCGTTGCCATGGAGCGCGGCTCTTGCCTTGGCTTCATGCTGCCCCCACAGGTTCAGCTTGAAGTGCGCCGCCGCAATAAGATCGTTATAGACGAAAACAGCGGTCGCATCGTTATCGACGAGAGTTTCTTCGAGGAGTCTCGCAAGATTTACGGCTGACAGAACAGCCCCCAGTTACGGCAGATATTTCCAGGGTCGTCGGGTAACCGCGCCATGAGCAATCGTGGTGAGGAAAGTCCGAACACCTACAGGCACCGTGCTTCCTAACAGGAAGGCGTCGAAAGGCGACAGAAAGTGCAACAGAAAGGATACCGCCCCGACTCGTCGGGGTAAGGGTGAAATGGTGGGGTAAGAGCCCACCGGTCCGGTGGCGACACTCGGGCGCGGGAAAACCTCACGGGGTGCAAGATCAAGTATGGCAGTATGCGTTGCCTGTCGCTACGCTGCCGGGTAGATCGCAAGAGGTTGCCGGCGACGGCAATCCCAGATAAATGGTTACCATCCCGGCTCTGTCGGGATACAGAATTCGGCTTATAGACGACCCTGGATCTTATTTCATCCTCTGCCTCCCGATCTGAATCTGCGTTGAATCAGGCGCTTGTGGCATCTTAGGCGACCGGAATATCATTTCCGAAAAAAGCATAATTTTGCCGAATGCGATTTGTGCTTATCTCTCTATTTCTGTTCACTTCAGTCGACACAGCCACTGCCCAGCAGGCGGTGGTCGACTCGTTGCGGAACGTGCTCAATACAGCGGAAACCGACACCGCCAGGGTTACCGCAACAGCTTACATTGCATTTCATACCGCCCTGATCAATCCTGACTCAGCCCTCATCATCGCACAACAGGCTCTCGAATTCGCCGAACGCATCAAGTTCGAGAGGGGGGTTGCCAGTGCAAACAATTCTTTTGGGTGGATCTATTTCAACTCCGGAAAACTTGAAACGTCGATCGACTACTACAAACAGGCGCTGGAGTACTTTCGACGATCGGAGAATGAAATCAGCCAAATGGCGGTACTGCTGAACATGAGCACGGTCTATATCAAAATGGGCAGTTATGCCAACGCTATGGAAGTTCTCACCGAAGCCCTCCCATTGGCCGAAAAGCACCCCGTCACCAATGAGGCATCCGTAATCTACAAGAACATAGGCATCATCTACAGGAATGACGGCAAATTTGACGAAGCCATCACATTCATGGACAAAGCCTATCAATTGAACATGCAGTTGGGCAACAAGTCGCTTGCAGCAGACACAAGGGTCAGCATGAGCATCATGTTCCAAAACATGAACGATTACCAGAAAGCCACAAACGCCCTCGAGGACGCCGAAAAGCTGTATGCTTCTGTAAACAGTTTGTATGGACTTACGATGGTCGCAGAAAACCGGGGAGGCATGTATTTAAAGATGGGGCAATATCAGGATGCATTGGTTCACTTCGCCGATGCAAAGACGGGGTTCGCACAACTCGGATACGATGCCGACGTGGCTTACATCAGCTTGGAGATATCGAAGACCTATGAGCGATTGGGACGGTTGCCAGAAAGTCTCACCGTCCTCAACGAAGCATTCGCATTGGTAGACTCGAGCGGCTTCAAAAATTACATTTATGAGATCCTCGATCAGAAATCGAAGGTTTACGAGCTCATGGGAAACAGCACGGAAGCCCTGAAGCACCAACGGTTAGCATTTCAGGCCTATGTGGACTATCAGAACGAACTGCAGGCAAACCGACTCAACGAACTCAAGGTCCAGTTCGAGACGGAACAGAAAGATGCCGAAATTAACCTGCTGAACAAGGATAATGAACTGCAAATTCAACGGATTCAGCGCCAGCGCCTGCTATTGCTATTCATTCTCTCAACCATTTTGTTGGTACTCACGGTCATCGGCGTTTTCATTTACCGGTATCGTTTAAAGATGAAAACGAAAGAGCTGGAAATACGGAGCAGGATCGCTGCCGATTTGCACGACGAGGTAGGCAGCTCGGTGAGCAGTATTCGGATGCTCAGCGAAATTGCCCTGCACAAGGCGAATGAAGACCCGGCACAACTACAGGAATTGTTGGGCAAAATCAACGACAATGCGAAAGACATTGTCGAAAACACGAGCGACATCGTATGGATGATCAAGCCGGGTTACGACGAAATCGACTCCGTGATCGACCGGATGGGACGTTACATCCATGACGTGTGCAATTCGCGCGACATCGCCTATACCATTAACCTCGATGCGCTCCGAAATGTCAAACTCGACATGACAAAACGGAAAAATGTGTACCTGATATTCAAGGAGGCCGTGAACAATGCCGTCAAATATTCGGGAACATCATCGTTGAGCGCGTCCATCATGATCGATGGCGGACACATGCAGATGGAAATCCAGGACTTTGGCGAAGGTTTCAATACAGACAGTGTCCATCGTGGCAACGGTCTCGAGAACATGGTTGCTCGGGCGTCGGAGCTCGGTGGTTCGCTCCGCATCCAATCATCGCCCGCATCCGGAACAACCGTTCATGCTGTCATACCCATTTAGGGCGGCAACACCCAATCTCGGTATAGGCGACCTCCTCCATTTCGGTTACCTTGCGACTAAAAACAGCCAACGCATGATAAAAGTAGCACTATTCGAAGATAACAGACATCTGCGGGACAGCATCGGAATCCTTCTCGACGGCACTCCGGGCTTCGCTTGTGTCGGAGCCTATCCCGACTGCCAACATCTGATCGATAATGTGCGCTTGTCTGACCCCGACGTGATCCTGATGGACATCGAAATGCCCGGCATGAGTGGAATCGAGGCAACGGAGCTCATCCGAAAGACATTTCCCAAGAAGCAGGTGCTCATCCAGACCGTGTTTCATGACGACACCAATATTTTCCGCGCCATTTGCGCGGGTGCCTCGGGTTACATCCTTAAAGTGACACCGCCGTCGGGTTACCTCACGGCAATAACCGAGGTGCACAACGGTGGATCGCCCATGACGCCGGGAGTGGCACGCAGAGTGCTTGAGCTCTTCAAAGGAGGGTTCCAAGTTCAGGATGACCAAGATTTTAGGTTAACCGACAAGGAAAAGGTCGTTCTGGAGCACTTGGTTTCCGGCAAAAGCTACAAAATGATCGCCGAGGCGATGTCGATCTCGATTGATACGGTCAAAACCCACATGAAGAACATCTACAGCAAGCTTCATGTGCACTCGAACACGGAGGCCGTTACCAAGGCCATTCGGCACAATATTGTCTGACAGGAACTGCCGGGGCATTAGCGCTATTGTAGCCACTTTTGGCTGCCCCAATTCGTATATTGGATCCATGAGCATTGCATCCAGACTGATCGAAGTACAAGAGCGTATCGCACAGGCCTGTGAAAAGGCCGGACGCGACCCCGGCCAGGTTAAGCTTATCGCGGTGAGCAAAACCCACCCTGCCTCTTTTGTTGACGAGGCCTTTGCAGCCGGTCAGCTTCACTTCGGCGAGAACCGCGTGCAAGAAATGGTGGCTAAGGCGGCCGAAGCCAACCCCGGTGTGCACTGGCACATGATCGGGACGATGCAGACCAATAAAATCCGTCTTATGGCATCATTTGTGGAGTGGATCCACTCTGTGCCATCCACTGCAGCCCTCGACGAAATCAGCAAGCGGGCGCTACAGCACAACCGCGTCATCAAGGTGCTCATTCAGGTGAACATCAGCGACGAGGAGCAGAAAAGCGGCTGCGAACCCGAAGAGCTCGCGTCCATCCTTCGGCATGCCGCCTCTCTTCCCGGACTCGAAGTGCACGGACTCATGGGCATGGCATCGTTGGTTGACGATCCCGAAACAGTGCGGCCACAGTTTGTGCTTCTGCGTTCGCTGCGCGACGGCCACCGCCACCTTGAATCGGCAAATGTGTTCATGCGTGAACTTAGCATGGGTATGTCGCACGACATGGACGCAGCCATCCTCGAAGGCGCGACCATGGTCAGGGTAGGTACCGCAATTTTCGGCAGTCGCTAAAGCGGTTCGGTGGTGTACGACAGACGCTCGAGCAACGTCTGTATCAGCTTCTCAATCGTGAGATGATAATCCTCGCTGAAGGTCATGTTGAACCTGTTCGCTATGATGGCGCAGACGGTGATACAATTATGTCCCAACGCCTTGCCAAGCGCATAAAGAGCCGACGTCTCCATCTCGAAGTTCGTGATGCGATGTTCGCCAAACCGGAAGTTGGTGAGGAGGCTGTTCAAGTTCGCAATACGAGGCTTAAGTCGCAGTACACGTCCCTGCGGGCCATAGAAACCACTTGCAGTGGCTGTCATGCCTGGAATCATGTCACTGCCACCAATTTGCCGTAGCATGCGTTCGTCGCTCTTTACCACGTAGGCGTGGCCCATACCCGGTTCCCAAGGGATCCAGTCATTCAAGGCGTCCTGTATGTCTTTTTCGCAGATGGTGTTCACATCTTCGTAGTATTGGAAAAACCAGTCCATACCGATCCCGTGCGAAGAGATTACAAAGCTGTCGACGGGTATGTCGGGCTGCAGCGACCCTGAGGTGCCGAGGCGGATCAAGTTAAGCGAGCGCTTATCCGGTTTGATGGTGCGGGTCTCCAAATCGATGTTCACCAGCGCATCCAATTCGTTGAGTACGATGTCGATGTTGTCGATTCCGATGCCGGTCGATATCACCGAAAGACGACTGAGCCCCACGCGCCCGGTGTGGGTTACAAACTCCCGGTTTTGTCCCGCATATTCAAGCTCGTCGAAATAATCTGAAATGAGCTTCACTCTGCCTTGGTCTCCCACAAGAATCACCGTGTCCGCCAACTGCTCGGGTCTGAGCTTCAGGTGATAGATACCACCCTCATCGTTCAGGATGAGTTCTGACTCTGGAATGAAACTCATGATGTCTCTCGATGAATGTTTGGCAGAACTTAAAACAGGGTGTTCCTGAAGGTTTCGCGCAGATCCTGTATGTACATGCCAATTTCGTTGCGAACGTTGAACAGCTGTTCGTCCAACTCGTAATATTCCGCCGCCTTCATCCATGGCCGATTCTTCAGCATGTGAAGGAGCTCCAACGAACGGTTGGCATTCTCGAGCGCCTTCTTGCAGTAGGTGATGTTCCCGCCGATCACATCGATGTCGAACCCGAAGCTGAACCCCGCCGCCAGTTTGGCGCTCACCTGCAGCGAGGTCTGAATAAACTGATTGAAGATGGCGTCGTCCCGATTCTCTTGGTTGCGCTGGGCGAGACCCAATACCTTGATCCCGTAGGTGCGAGCCATGGTATACGGAGCCATGTCCTCAAGGTACTCGATGTCTTCGATGCGAAACGAACCTGAAGGCTCATCATCGTCCTCGTCGTCGTCGAACTCGTTGATGAGCTGGTTGAAGAAATCGTCGTCCTCTTCGTCGCTCATGAAGAGGTCGTTGTCGGGGTCGTCGTCATCATCGTCGTCCCAGTCGTCATCTTCCGGGAAGTATGCCTCCTCGAACATGAGTTCCTCTTCGATGAAGGCGTCGATTACGTCGTTCTGGTTCTTGTATTCGCCCATCAATCGCATCCAACTCGGCGAATTCTCGCCCCATGTGGAGGTGATGAAATCCTTGAGTTGCACGCTTTTACGCTCGATGGCGTTGATGTGCTGCTCCCATCGGAATTCATCCCAAATTTCGTCGTCAAAACGCTCAGATCCCATAGTTCGTGATCTCCTTATTGACGTGAATAACGATTATTAAGGGGCGTTTCGTACAGCGTTGCCCACTGCTCGAGGGCATAATACGATTTACAATGTCTTGCGTCAACCGGTCGGCTAAATTTGATGGATTCTGATCGATTAAAGAGATTCGAGCACTCCCGTAATGATCTTTGACATCTTCGGTTCGGCCAAGTTTGCCGCAGCAAGAATATCTGCCATTTCGACGGGGTGCAAGTTGTCGGGGAAGCACTCATCGGTGATAACAGAAATGCCCATCACTTCCATTCCCATGTGCACGGCGGCGATGACCTCAGGCACGGTGCTCATGCCCACCACATCGGCTCCAATGTTACGTAGGAAGCGATATTCAGCCTTGGTCTCCAGGTTGGGACCAGAAACCGAAACATAGACACCCTGGTGGAGCTTGATTCCCTCCTTGAGGGCCACTTGCTCGGCAAGTTCGATCAGGCGTGGGGTGTACGGACGGCTCATGTCGGGGAAACGGGGACCGAGCTCGTCGTCGTTGGGTCCGATGAGCGGATTGTCGCCCAGCAGATTGATGTGGTCGGTGATCAGCATGACGTCACCGCGGCGGTGCAGCGGATTCATCCCTCCGGCGGCGTTCGACACCAGAAGCGTCTTGGCACCGTTGGCCTGGAGCACCCGCAGCGGGAATGCGATCTGCTGCATGGTGTAGCCCTCATAGTAATGGAACCTGCCCTGCATGGCCACAACCAGCTTGCCGCCCAGCATACCAAAAAGGAGGCGTCCGGCGTGGCTCTCAACCGTAGATGTTGGGAAATGAGGGATGTCGGAATAGGATATCGAATCGAGCACCTCCATTTGTGATGCCAGGCGTCCAAGACCCGTTCCGAGGATGATCACATACTCGGGACGGTGACTGGTCTTCGATTGGATGAAAGCAAGTGCCTCGCTGCGCTTTTGGCGGAAGGCTGCTACCGTTTCAGTGGTCATAAAATCAAGCTGTGAATTAATCGATACCGTCGAGGAGCTGGTCGACATCGACCACACCAGGAGTGATGGGTTTCTCTTTGCGGGGGGCTTCGGCGGGTGGTCTGGGTTCGACCCCTTCCTCGCGCGGAAGGGTATAAAGCCCGGCTGAATCTGAGTCGAAACTTTGCAGGGACTCACGTGCCATTTCGAGGTAGCCACGCATGCCGCGGATGATCTCCTCGCGCCGGTCGAGCAGCCTCAGGATGCCCTGACGTATCTCCTGCTTCTGCTGGCGTGCGTCGCGCAGCATGTTCTCCGATTCGATCTCCGCCTTATGGATGCGGTTTTCGGCCTCCGATTTGGCCATCGCCAGCCTGTTCTCGGCATTCTCCTTCGCTGCACGCAGGGTCTCATGGAGGGCCTCCTCGACCTTGGCATAATGGTCAAGTTTTTGCTTCAGCTCCGATACCTCCTGCTCGAGTGTGCGGTTGCGTGCAGTGAGATGCTCCCACTCGGTGGCAACCACACCCAAGAAGGCGCCAACTTCAGCTACGTCGTAGCCTCGGATGGCCTTTTCAAATTTTTGCTGCTTAATATCGAGGGCCGTGAGCTTCATGGATGGTGCTGAGTACTTAAATGGAGTGTAAGTTAGTGCTAACTGTGGTGGTATTCAATTGGTTCCGGCTCATGACCGGTCGCGAAGGTGGTTTGGTACCGTGCTCGGCGGTGCCTCCTCCTGACGGACCGCTTTGCTCAGCAAGGGCTCGCTTGGCTCTCGCAGTAGGTTTCGATCGCCTTCTTCTGCAACGATCTCCTCAAGAACTTGCAGGCGCTTCTCGGCCTTGATGCGCCACTGAACAAGTTCCTGATGCTGTTTGGCGAGCTGATCCATTTCTGGTGACATTCCGGGATGTTTGCGTTCCATCCTGAGCCGAATGAGTTCCGTGATGCGGTGGATCACAAAGCCGCCTAATGCCATTCCACCGATCACAGTGGTCATAATCACAAAAAACTCAGGTGGATTCATTGTTCAGAATCAGTTTTGCAAGTTAGTTTTCGCGCGATGAGGCTTTCCGCCGCACACGTTCCATGTTTTCCTTGAGAATTTCGTCGCGCATGTCTTCGCGGTCGAGCAGCGGTAATTCATGGTCGTCGTCGGCAACCACAATAGCCTCCAGATTCTGCACGCGTTTCTTCAGGGATGCAATTTCCTGCAGCAGATTGTCGACGTCCTGACCAGAGGCGGCCGCATGTTGGCTGATGTTCGCCTTGGTCTTTTGGTACTCAATGAAGAGGCCTCCGATAACGGCCACCAAACCTACAAATATGGCAAATAGCGCGATGGACATAATTCTGATGTGTAAACGTGACTGTATCTCTTATGGTACGTAAAAAACCCTTGATTGGTTATCAGGAATACAACTCTCGTTTAAACCCTAAGATGGGCGTAGGATATAGGGTCGGTCTGCTTGGCCAGCTGGTAGAACTGCTCGGCCTCCTCGTAATTGCCGTCATATTTGTGGAGTTCGCCCGAAAGACGCATCAGCTCGGGGTTGCTTGGGCTGTAACTGAACAACTCTGTGATCATGGGTATGGCCATTCCGAGCTTTCGTTCGTTGACGGCAATGCGCAGTCTCAGCAATCTCAAACGAAAGGTCAGGTTCTCTTCGGGAAGCTCACTCAGGTAAAAGGCGCATCTTGAATAGATGCTGCGCTCATAGTAGTAGCTGACCAATCGAAAGCACAACGGTTCCCGAAGTTCAAAGGCTGTTAGCTTGTCTTCGAGATGGCGAAGCATGTCGCGCGACTCGACGACCATTAGAAGCTGCATCATTCCCGCAATGCTGTCGTAATCCCACGAAGACTTGTGGATTAGCGTCCTCGTCTCGCTCGTGAGCAGCTGCCGCGCCCGCTCGACCAGCGTCGGTTCAGGTTGCCAAGGATTCATGTAGGTGCCGATGGCTACCAACTCCATGATGGGATCCTCCGAAAAGAAGGCTCCGGGGATGGGCAGCAAATCCCATTTGCGGTCGTAGCTTGCCTTATTGGCCCAATAGAGCTTACTGTCGTGTTCAATGCCCAGGTCGTCGGTGGTCGTACCCTTCAAATGCTCGACCAGCGTTCCGGTTGAGATCGCCACGCGATGCCCATTCTGTTTAGCTTGCATGCATAGGTCGCGGTCTTCAAACCAGGCCAACCCGTAGGCTGCATCGTAACGTAGACCCGCGCTGGCACGGATGAGCATGCATGCGCTGTCAATGTAGGACGTTTCGGCCAGAGGGTCACCATTATTCGGCGTACTGGGTAGTTGTTCGTCATTGTAGCAGTCGCTCAGAATTGGACCCATAATGGCCACGTCGGAGTTTTGCTCCATCAGGTCGACCATGGCAGAAAGGGCATCGTCGACGAAGGTCACATCGTTGTGGATGACGCAGACATAGGCACCCTTGGCTGCATCCATGCCTTGGTTGGCGGCAAAAGCAAAGCCTTTGTTCTCCTTGTTCGTGATCGACTTAAATTGGAACAGTTCATTGCCCTCGAGCTGGTCGAGGTATTCGAAGGTGTCGTCGAGGCTTGCATTGTCGACCACGATGATTTCGATACCCGAGGGATCCATGTGGTCGGCGATGCTGATGAGGCACTGCTGGAGCAACTCCTTACGGTCGGATGCCGTCACGATCACAATCGAGACCAACGGACGACGAACAAGATCCGGGGTATCGAAGGCATCAGGATCCGGGTTATCAAGGGCATCAGAGGCTTCGAGATCCAAGGCATCCGGGACATCGGGGTCTCGCGTCTCGTGTCTCGCTTCTTGCTCCTGCTCCTGCCGTTGCTCTTGTTCTTGCTCTTGTTCTTGTTCTCGCTCTTGCTCCTGCTCTCGCTCTAGCACTATCGGAACCGGATCGGGAAAATCGTAGTCCAAGTCCAGCTCGGAAGAATCAAGAACAGGAGCAACAGGGGCAACATGCTCCCGCTCCTGCCTTTGCTCTTGCTCTTGTTCTTGATCCTGCTCTTGCCGTTGCTCTTGTTCTTGTTCCTGCCTTTGCTCCTCCTCTCGCTTCTCGCTCTCGCTTCTCGTTTCTCGTTCCTCCCCCGGTGGTCTCGTGAGCAGCAGGCTCATCCTTGCCGGCTGAGTTTCGGCCGTAGGAGGCACGGGTAACGTTCGCACAGCAGGCATTTCATTGGCCGACATATCGGGTGAGCGCTCGGCGATGCGCCGTTCACCAGCCTTCGGTATGTTAAGATTTACCCCATGACGCTGCTGCATGCTGTGCTTGAGCTCCGAAGCCTCGACATATCGGTTCAGGCGATTCAGTACCTGCACTTTGAGGGTGAGGACGTCGAGGTTCTCTGGGTACTTCTCAAGCAGCTTGTTGCAGATTTCGAGCGCATCGATGTTGTAGCCTTCGTGCAGGAAGGCCCGTGCCTCGTCGAGCAGTTCGCCCATGCTCCGTGAATTTGTGTCGACGGTGAGCTTCTTTTCCTTGAGCTTGAGTTGCGACATCAGCAAGTCGGCCTGTTCGATGCTCAGTTTGCGCTCACGGAACAGGGAGATGAGGATTTCGGCACGGTTCGACGATATGCCCGCCATGCGTCCCATCGTGCTCTTCGAGGCGTAGCACGTTTCGCCGAGGATGAGCTTGTCGCGGCCGGCAATGCGGATGGCAGCCTCGGTTGCGTGGAAGTCGCTCTGGTAGGGGTTGAAAAATCGCTGCTTATGCGGCACCGACTTCCATTTCCACAAAAAGTTTTCGTTGGTGAGCAGGCGGCTGTTGTTGATCTGTTCGATCCACCCCTCGATTTCGTCGGGCAGACGCTCGTTGCCCATCAGCATGCACAAGGCATTCGAATCGATGAGGCGATCGACTTCCCGCTTCAGTACCTCGGCATGGATCTTGTCGATGCGGTCGACCAGCCAAATTACCTGCCCGCTCGCAAGCTGCGTGGCTTCGTTCAGGCAATTCCCTTTGCCATGGGGCTCTTCGTGGTCGATGATGAAGGTGTGTTCGTGCTGATAGTAGTCGTAAAGCGACTGTATCACATCGCGGCTCTGGTCGTTGGACGCATCGTTGATCACAACAACCTCAAAAGGATACCCTTCGGCTTCGTACAGCGCGGTCAGGGTCGGCTCTATGTTGTCCTTCTGGTTATGAAAGACGCAGATAACCGTTAACTTCATTCGATCGTTTGAGCCTGCAGGTTACAAGTTGGTACAATACGTGAAGATAGGGTATAGGAAAGTGGTTACAAAAGCCCCTTTCGTGGATTCTTCGTATTTTTAGCCCCTGAAATACGAATTAGCTCCCTGCATGTCCACAACCGCCACACCGACGA
>CAYZWQ010000053.1:0-15391 GCA_964481355.1 uncultured Chitinophagales bacterium | reverse complement strand
TTGCTCTCGCTCTTGTTCTTGTTCTTGCTCTCGCTCTTGCTCTCGCTCTCGCTTCTCGCTTCTCGTTATTATATTGCACCGTGACATGGTAAACATAGATACACATCTTAATGAAGCACCCTATGAAGTCTGATCGGTTGAACATCTACACGTTAACGGGATTCGTTTTGATTTTGGCGTCTTCAGTGGCATCCTGCATCCCTGCCGAGCGAAACGCATCCATCCAGGCTGGCCTAGAACGAGAGGCCGAAGAGATTCGCAAAAGCACCGTTCCCGACCGACGCATGGGTGTGTTCCAGTTCGTGAAGGACGACAATGGTGTGATCACGTCATTTGAAACCGATCATCCAATCGCCGCATCACGAATAGATTCCCTTCTTGAAGCGAAAGGATTCTCCACCGTCGAAATCCACACCCTGCCGGATCCGGTCCTGGGCGACACCATTCATGCCGTTGTGCGGGTAGGGGTTGCCAATCTACGCCGTGAACCTCGTCATGGGGCGGAGCTGGTTGACCAAACGATCATGGGAACGCGGTTGAAAATCCTTCGCCGACAAGGCGGATGGGTACAGGTGCAGACACCCTACAGATATCTAGGCTGGATGACGCTAGATTCGGCAACGCCGATGACCGCCTCCGAGTACGAGAACTGGGAATCTGCCCCAAAAATACAGGTCACGGCCGTACACTCGGGTGTGCACGAGAAAATGGACCCGACATCTCTGAAACTCAGCGATCTATCGATGAATGCAACACTTGGGCTGGTTGCGACGCAAGGAGCCTGGACCCAGGTGATGCTCCCCGACGGACGCACCGGTTACACACCCACGTCTGATCTTGGTAGCCCGGTGACCTCAACAGACCGAATTCCTGCAGGTTGGGAGGTTGTCCAGACGGCCTCACAATTTCACGGAATCCCCTATTTGTGGGGTGGCAACAGTAGCCGTGGCCTCGATTGCTCGGGATACACCCAAACCGTGTACGCCGCCAATGGATTCCTCCTTCCACGCGACGCCAACATGCAGGTCGAAATCGGGACGGACGTGCCCATCGACTCCACATTTGCCAACGTGGTGCCCGGCGACCTTTTGTTCTTCGGCGAGAATGACCGTATCACGCATGTTGGAATCAGCCTTGGGGGGCCGCGGTTCATCCATGCATCCACCTACGTGATGATGAACAGCCTGTCTCAGGATGACCCTGACTACAGTGATTACCGTAGGCGCACCCTCCAACGAATCAAGCGTCTCGAAACCAAACAGGAGAACATGTGATGTTGAATTATCGTCTTATACTCCGCCTCGCAGCCGTAATCCTGTTGAGCCCAAGCATGGTGCAAGCTCAGACGCCTGTCACCGATCTGTTCATTGTCCAAATGGAAATGGAAGCAGGGGTCACTGTTTTCGGTGCTCCCAAACGCATCAGCATCCACAACGGCTACAACAACCAGCCGGCGTTCACGTTCGATGGAAAATCCATTCTGTTCAACGCCGATCCACTGGGAAACACGGATATTTTCCGATATGACATCGCGGGCGACACCACCTACCAGGTAACCCGTACCGATATCGGCGAATACTCGCCAACCCCCATATCGGAGTCGCATTTTGTATCGGTGGTTGTTGAACCTGACGGAGGCCAACGCCTGTGGAGATACGACATGTTCACGGGCGTAAGCGAGCTGTATGTGTCCGAACGAGATTCGGTTGGGTACTTCGACATCTTGGATGATGGCCAAATACCGATGTTCGTCCTTGGCACCCCTCAGACGCTTCGCATCTGGGATCCTTCCACCAAAACAGAACGCCGTGTTGAGGGCATACCTGGACGCAGCATACGCAAACATCCCAATTTGGACGGATTCGTTTTCATTGACACCACTCGGCCCGACCGCAACATCATCGTCGACGTAGATCCCATCACCCTGAGCCGAAACGCCATCGCGCAGATGCCGGATGGTGCAATGGACCTGGCTTTTGGCCCCGATGGAAGCCTGTATGCCTCTTCGGGCAGCATCATCTACGCCTACAGCAGCGAGGCCGGCGGTATCTGGAAGTCGGTGGCCGACTTCAGGAACTTTGGGCTGTCGAACATCAGTCGTATGGCTGTAAGTCCAGACGGCCGCACCTTCGCGCTCGTGTCTGTTTATGTTCCAGTTCCACCTCTTGACGAAGAACCTCGAAATGACCACCCCTAACCAACTGATAGGCATAGATATAGGTGGCACCAAGTGCGCAGTGGTCTGGGGTAATTCGAACGGTGAGATAGTCGATAAAATCCGTTTCGACACGCGCGCGTCCGAACGTGGACCCGATGCGATCCTAGCGGAAATCTACCAATCCGTCGAAGTGCTTGTCGATCGCCATGGTAAGGATCATCTAGCCGGAATTGGCATCAGTTGCGGAGGTCCCCTCAACAGCCGGACGGGCCGGATCTTGGGACCCCCAAATCTCCCCGGCTGGGACGACATCCCAATTGTGGATCATCTCGGCAGTCGGTGGAACGTGCCTGTTGCCTTGCAGAACGACGCCAACGCCTGCGCATTGGCCGAATGGAAGTACGGAGCCGGCCGTGGCACCACGAACATGGTCTTCCTGACCTTCGGCACAGGGATGGGTGCGGGTCTGATACTGGATGGTCGTCTATACAGCGGCACAAACGACCTTGCCGGCGAAGTGGGGCACATCCGTCTTGCGACTGATGGTCCAGTCGGGTTCGGCAAGGCGGGCTCCTTCGAGGGATTTTGTTCGGGAGGAGGCATCGCCAGGATGGCCGTCTCGGAGGTCAGGAACGCGCGTGCATCGGGAAGGATGAGCATACTTGTGGGACCATCTGCCTCCGGCGACCATGAGATCACGGCAAAGGACGTGTTCGTTGCCTGCGAGGCGGGAGATGACCTGGCGGCCGAAATCGTCGACCTTGTTGGATACCGGCTAGGAGAGGGCCTTGCCATCCTGATCGACGTCCTGAACCCGGAATGTATCGTCATCGGCAGCATCTTCGAACGCAGCGGACATCTGCTCGTCCCAGCCATGGAGAGAGCCCTGCAACGGGAGGCTATCCCAGCATCACGCAACGTGTGTCGCATCGTGCCTGCCGAGTTGGAAGAATCCCTGGGCGATGTCGCGGCGCTGTCGGTGGCCAGTGATCGGTGATCAGGGATCGTGGACCCTTTGCCGCAGGCATCTTACCTAACTAACTCGGGGACTGTCATCCCGAAGAGACCTCTCCCAAAGGGAGCATTGTAATAAATTGTGACGTCATCCCGAAGGGACCTTAATAACTTATCGCAGGGTACGTACTAATGCTTCCGCGGCGATCCATTTCGAGTACAATCGATCGTACAATGCAGCTAATTCATCATTTATCGTAACTGAATCTGTAAACGAAACCGTTTCTGCAACGGCGGTTTTAACATCTGGATAAACACCGAGCATCACAGCTGCCAACATCATGGCTCCCTGTGCGGTGGGTTCCGGGCTTGCAACCGGCCGAAGAGCCCTCGCATATATGTCGGCACGCATCCGCTGCCAGGCAGGCGCACCCTCCTTCTCACTCACATGGATGGATGTCGAAGTACCCATCAACTGCTCCATGCGGTTGAGGACGCTGCGTAAGGCAAAAACGCTCCCCTCCTGCACCGCTTGGTATAAATCGAGAGCAGTGTGATCCAACGATAGTCCCAACCAGCTTCCGCGCACATTTGGGTCCCACTGTGGGCACCTGGCCCCTGCAAGGTGAGGGATAAACAGGAGTGGCTCGGTCGCGTTAGGCTTTTGGGGTGGTTTGTCGTCCATGCCATCCCTTCCAACTTTCGACAAGACGCCATCGGCCCACTTCCGTGCCCTTCCCGCAGCGGTGATGGATCCACCAAGCAGCCACAAACCTGGAATCAGGTGAGGATAGACCTCGATGGCCATTTCAGGGTCGAACAGCGGCATCTGTGTGCAGGCAAGCATGGATCCTGTCGTTCCAAGATGTTCCAACATCGTGCCGGGATGATCCAGACCGAATCCAAGGACCTCGACGTCATCACCAGCCCCTACCACTACGGGTACGCCTGATTTTAACCCCAGCGATTTCGCCGGATTAGGCATCAACGTTCCAGCTTTGGCTGTGCAATCGACGATGTTCGGTAAACGGCCGACATCAGTACCGATCGCACTGCATAACTCCGGATCCCATACCCCATCCCGAAGGTTGTATAACGACATTCCGGTGGCATCCATCACATCCGTAAAGCGGTCGTCGGTCATGCGTATCCTCAAATAATCTTTGCACGTCACGAAATGGCTCGTCATCGTGAAGCGCTCAGGGTCATTTTCACGAATCCAAGATATCTTCGCCATCGGCATGGAGGCGTCCATTCGGGCGCCTGTTCGATGGTATATTTCACCAATCCCGAATTGCCTGATGATTGAATCAGATTGCGACGCACTACGTTGGTCGCCAAGTACGATCGCATTGCCGACGGCCTCGCCATGGCGATTGATGCACACCAAAGAGTGCATGTGTCCGGTCACACTGATCGCGTCAATTTGCTCCAAAGAAGCTACTGACCTTTCCCTTATGGCATTCAGTCCGGCTCGGATGGCCTCCCACCAATCCTCAGGAGCCTGCTCCACCCAACCGGCACATGGGTGATACGTGGGATACGGAACCGTAGCACGGTCGACGATAACCCCATCGCCTGAAAACAGGACCACCTTGCAGTTGGTGAGTCCGATGTCGATGACCAGAATCAAGGAATACTGTTTCATGATGCATACGGGTCGGTCTCTCGTATCCGCCCCGCCAACCTGTGGACATGAGCCAAAATATCAGTGCTATCGCTGCGAGACAGAAGCACATTGGCGACAATTGTGGCGATTTCGTGCATCACGGCCACATCCGCTCCGCGCCGTGTAAGCTCCGAAACACCCAATCGCACCCCTTTCCCTCCAAGTGAGGCAGGAAGCTGGATCGTGTTGGCAATAATGTCATGCCGGTCGAGCAAGGAGCCCCAGTCCTCGTCGCCCGACAGGTTGCCCGTCTGAATCAGCACGGTGTGGGACTCGGTAAAACCCCTGTCGCTGCCAACCACCTCGAGCCCCTCCCCATGGAGCTTCATCGCCAGTGCACGCGCATTTTGCACGACAGTACCCGCGTACGCACGTCCAGAATCGAGCATTTCCTCAAGTGCGAGGCCTAAAGCCGGCAAGCGGGCCAGGTGGTGATTTGAAAGCAAGGCGGGATACACGGCCGATGAAATGCGATCCATCAATGCTCCGTCGTTCGAGTAGATCACCCCGCCCTGTGGCCCCGGGAAGCTTTTCTGGGTGCCTGCAAGCACGACGTGCGCCCCTTCACCCAAAGGGTCCTGGAAGGTCTTGCCCACGATCAAACCCAACACGTGGGATGCGTCGTAAACCAAAACGGTATCTGGGTACGATTTGAGGCCTTCGGCCAACTCCATCAGCGGAATCGGGAACAGGAAATTGCTCGAACCTACAAACAACAACCGAGGCTTGAGTCGGCTAACTTGCTCCAAGGTGCCCTCCACGTCCAAATTGAACGAGGAGTCGTCAAAGGCATGATACTCCACACGCAGTGGTATGAGCTCGGAAGTAACCAGCTTGGATGCAAGGCGATGCCCTCCGCAATCGCGGCTGAGCTCCAAGACGGTGTCTCCCGGTTTGCAGAGCCCCATCATGACGGCATTTCCCGCCGTATGCCCCGAAACTGGGCGAAGTTCCACAAAATCGGCACCAAGCACTTCTTTGGCGAGATCCTCAACGGCCTGTTCCAACTCGACGATGATCTTGGTGCCGAAATACTTGCGTGATGTGAGGTCGCGCCCGTTGTAATCGCCATATCGCTGTGCCAGATCGGATCCGAGCATATCGCGCACCTGTTTGCTCATCACGTTTTCTGCAGCACATAGATTAAGGCACGATTGCCTCCAGGCTTCGTGTGCGTGCACCAAACCATTAATTTTCTCACTCCAAGACATCAACATGCTCCTATAATTCCTCTATCCAATATATGCAATACGTTCGCCTGCAATCACATACGACAAATGCGGCATCGCGGCAACGGTTCCCTTCACATTCGATCGTATCGATGCAATTTCGACTCCTAATTCATCGTACACTAAACCTATGGGCTGGTTTTCTTCGACGCTCTCGCCTAAAGCAACAACGGGCTCGAAAAGACCCGCTATATCGGTCGTGATGTAATCCCCCTCAATGGGTTGCCGCATGTCGGGTAGGATGTCTTCACATTGGGTCGTCATCCCCAACAAAGACATCATCCTAAACATGCCGTCTGCCAAAGCTTCAGCTCCAAGCACATCGAGGGTTCCGCCGCCATGCCATTCGGCACCGATGGCATGTTTGCCGATCCGGTGCGCCTCATACGACAATACGCCCGCGGCTTCCGGAATCAACCAAGGGTGCATGTCATGGTGGAACCTCCTCGCCAGCGACTCCGCCCTTCCGTCGCCGTTTCTGTACCAACCGATCATGGGAAGGTGATCCATTCGCTGTCCGCCACTGTGCAGGTCGACCAACATATCGCACCTGCCAACAAACTGATCAAACACAAACTCCGCCAATCGGTTTGAATGCATATCTGAACGCGGTTGCGCAAAAACGCGATTCAGGTCGGCCCCGTCGACCGCACCATACCTCGACCGGTTTTGCCAGGCGGAGATGTTAACGACGGGGATGCCTATCACCGTGCCTGCCATGCCGGCAGGATCCACCTTCCGCATGAACCGATGGATGGCCGCAGGACCCTCATACTCATCGCCATGGACTCCTCCGGTAACAAGGAGCGTGGGACCGTCTGGGGAGCCCTTGGCAGCAAGCACCGGTACGGTAATCGACGGATCCAACTCACTGAATACCATCCCCTTCCAATTGGTTCCGATCGGCAAACTGTCGATCACATCAGGCATGATCTTCAAAATATGGATTCGGATCCGATCCGCGCGCCGTGTAATTTTTCCGAGGATGCACCTTTTGCGCCTTGAACTGCTCACAGAATTGGATGAGTCGGGTAACCTCTTCTTCTGCATAGCGTTTGCCTTTTTCCGCACTGGCCGTTGATGGATCGCCCTCAACGCCCGATCCGTTCGACAGGCGCGACCAGTCGTCGATCAGTGCCACAGGGCCATCCCCCGACATGATGTCGACCCACACAAAATCCGACTGGTGCTTGATCATGTCGGGTACCGCTTTTTCCATCTGCACGTTGTCGGGATCCATGAACAGATACCAGGAAGTTTCGTACTCGCAGGCATGCGCCATGCCTCCCTTGCCCGACTCACGGATCTCTGCCGCCAAGTCGGCCGCAAGTGACCAATGGTTGATGGCCGCCGCCAAGGCGTCTTCACTATTGTTGACGACTTTGCGTGCCACGAGGGCGCACGGCATGGAGTTCGAACCGTGACCATTGATGAGCACGATGCGTGTATGCCCTTGTCGCACAAAGCTTCGGCAGACATCGTATACATAGTTCACGAAGTTCTCCACCTCGACCGAAATCGTGCCAGGAAAACCCATGTTGTGCTCGTTGAATCCGTAATGTATGGGTGGCACGCTCATAATGAGGTCAGGCCTGCGTCGCGCCGCTTCGTCGCACAACCATGTCACGATCCGATTGTCAAGATCTACCGGTAAGTGAGGGCCGTGCTGCTCGATGGCTCCAACTGGGAGAAGAACTACGCGACCGCCGTTCAATGCCGCCCGCCTGGCTTCTGGCCAAGTCATGCGTTCTAGTAAGGGTTTATCCATATTATGCAATCCTATGAATTAGAGATGTATCCAACCAGGTTGCTCCTGCAACGAGGATTTATGGGCTGCATGCGCAACTTTGACCGCCAAGCTCGCCTCATCGGGCGATATTTGCGGCTTTTGATTGCCAAGCACGCACTGGATGAACCCATACAGCTGTGCCGTCACCTCTGTGAAATAGTCCGCGTAACCCTTGTTGATGTCGTCGGCATAAAAGTAGGCACCCGTCAACTGGTTGTTGATGGCCGTGTGCCGCTTCCAAAGGTCCAATTGTAACGATCCGTGCGTGCCGGCGATGAACATGCGTGGGTGAGCGTTGTGAAGCATCGGATACCCGCCCTTGAAATCGATCCATCCGATGTGCCCTTGCGCGAGACCGCCATTGGCAAACTTGATCTGGTAGGAAACATGGTCATGGATCGGGTATTCGGGGTTGACTTTCGTTCCCTGGGCTGTCACGGATATGGGCTTGTCACCCATCAGCCATATCATCAAATCAATGTCGTGGACTGCAGTGTCCAAGGTACCGAGCATCCAATCCGAATTATTCAAATAGAGGGGCGATATACGACTGGCGGAAATGAACTTAGGAATACCCAATTCATTGTCGTCGATTGCTTTACGTGCATCCATATAAGGACGATTGTATCGCTCTACGTGCCCTACTAACAGGATGAGGTCCGGATGTAATGCGGCTAGGCGCGCAATCTCCTGAGCGTCGTCCGGTGTATGGGCCATCGGTTTTTCAAGCAGGATGTGCTTGCCTGCAGCAAGCGCCGCACTCGTGATTTCAAGGTGCGTTTCGGCTGGCGTGGCAATCACAACCGCATCAACGTCCTGGCGAGACAACAGCCCATCCAAGCTGTCGGTGACGTTCAAGCTGGGATATGACGCTGCTGCCATTTGAGCACGATCTTGAATGGTGTCGTACACCGCCACGGCATCTACGATCCCCAAACGCGAAAATTCTTTCATATGATGCAGGGCATGATTGCCTGCGCCGATAAATCCGAGTCTTGTACGCATATTACTCCATGAATTTATCGTGAAAATAGGTTTGGGTGGCCTCAGTTCAAAACAAAATCGAAATGCACGAATCGTGCCTTACTTAAAAATATACTTGACGACGTTGGGCGCAAGATGTATTATGACCAGAACTCCCTAAATACTGTCATTATGAGTGCCTGGCGTTACATATCCGCATATTCTATTCCGGGACTTGCCCTCATTGGTATCATCTATGGCGGACTGCTGTCTTGGCTGACCGTTGTCATCGTCTTTGTGGTGATCCCGATTGCAGAACTGTTTGTCGGCCAGAACACCCAAAACCTCGACGAAGAGGCTGAGGCCAAAGCCAAGAACAGCCTGCTCTACACCATGATTCTGTGGTTTTTTGTGCCCGTGCCCTTCATGCTGAGCCTGTACTTTGGGGTCCGGTTTACGCAGGGAGCCTATCAGATGTATGAAATCGTCGGCAACATGGTTTCCATTGCCCTGTGCAACGGAGGGATTGGCATCACCATCGCCCATGAGCTGGTGCACAGAAAGTCGACTGTGGAGCAGTATTTGGGAAGACTGCTCCTCCTGAGCGTCTACTATATGCACTTTGCCATCGAGCATGTGCGTGGTCACCACGCCCATGTTGCCACCCATGAGGACCCGGCAACCGCCCGACGTGGACAATCCTATTACGATTTCTGGTGGAGCAGCGTCGTTGGTCAATGGATATCAGCCTGGAAGCTGGAGACGAAGCGACTCGGCAAGTTTGGTTATCCTGCCGTGCACGTCAGGAACGAAATGATCCAGTTCACCGTCATGCAGGCTGCCTATTTCGGTCTTTGGTCCTGGGTATTCGGTTGGACGTTTGCACTGCTGACCTTCGCGATGGGAATAGTGGCCTTCAGCCTGCTTGAAGGTGTCAATTATATCGAGCATTATGGTCTCGAGCGAAAAATCTCACCGAATGGTCGCTACGAAAAAGTGGACATCCACCATTCTTGGAACAGCGACCACGTAATAAGCAGGATGTTGTTGTTTGAGTTGACACGCCATTCTGACCACCACGCTGTCGCGTCACGACCTTACCAGATCTTGCGCACCCTCGGCGAATCGCCGCAGCTCCCCACAGGTTACCCCGGCATGATATTGCTCGCCCTCGTGCCTCCGTTGTGGTTTCGGGTGATGGATCCGATCATCGTCGAATTTGAGCGCCGAAGTGCCGCAGAGAGCGGCACGCACCCAGTCTGAGCTACAGGTATCGTTCGGTGATGTCGTCGTAGCTGTCGATGCGCCGGTCACGGAAGAACGGCCAAGTGCGGCGGTGTTCGTCGAGCACGCTTGGATCGATTTCAGCATGCAAGATTTGCTCGCCCTCTCCGGCGCGGGCAACCCATTGTCCAAACGGTCCCACGACGAAGCTGTCGCCCCAGAAGGTGGTGCCCGATTCGGTCCCGACACGGTTGACGGCGGCGACGAAGCATCCATTAGCCACGGCATGGCCACGCTGGATGATCTCCCATGCTTCCCGAAACTGGGACTTCTGCTCGTCAGATTCGTTCGCCAACACGCCTATGGCCGTCGGATACACCAGCAGGTCGGCACCCATCATGGCAGTGATGCGTGCGGCCTCAGGATACCATTGGTCCCAACAGATTAGCACGCCAATCTTTCCGTACCGGGTTTCGGCTACCTGATAGCCCAGATCGCCCGGCGTGAAATAGTATTTTTCGCAGAATCCAGGGTCGTCGGGGATGTGCATCTTACGGTAGAATGCCACTTGGCGTCCGTCGGCGTCGAAGACCGCCGCGCTGTTGTGATAGACCCCGGGTGCGCGCCTCTCAAAGAAGGGCACTACAATGACGACCTCCAGCTCGGCCGCTAGTGCTTGCATGCGCTTGAGTACGGGCCCATCGGAGGCCTCTGCCAGCGAAAACGCCGACTCATCATAGCCCGTGCAGAAGTAGAGCGTGTTGAACAGCTCCTGGAGCAGCATCACCTCGCCACCTTCAGAGGCTGCCTTACGAATGGCAGCAATCGCGCGCTCGACGTTTTCCTCAGGTATGCCAGAGTTGGCGAGTTGTATCAGGGATAGCTTCATGAGGTCAGGATCGGGGATCGGGGATCTGGGATCGGGGATCGGGGATCGGAAGATACAATTTTTGTCCATTTAAAATTATGACCAACCCCTTCCAGATCCAATCATCTTTGTATGTATAATGGATCTGTGGTCAATGCCCAATGCATCCTTCCACTGTTGCATCCCATAAGCCAATCCGTATCTTCCCATTGTTCAGTTCCTACCTCCTTCCTTGATCTTACGTCTTACGTCCCACGTCCTTCCTACGTCCTACGTCCTTCCTATGTCTTACGTCCTACATCCTACGTCCTTCCTACATCCTTCCTAGATGCTCTTCAACACCCTGGCATTTGCCATTTTCCTTCCGATCGTGTTCATGATCTACTGGATCTGGGCGAATGGAGGTGTGCGCCGGAGGAACTTGTTCATCATCGTGGCGAGTTATGTGTTCTACGGATGGTGGGATTGGCGGTTTCTGGGCTTGATCGTCGCCAGTTCCATGGTCGATTATATTGTTGGCATCCTTTTGAGCGGAACTGAGAGCGATCGAAGACGCAAGTTCCTTCTTATGATCAGCATATTGGTGAATCTGGGACTACTCGGTTTCTTCAAGTATTTCAACTTCTTCATCGACAATGCCGCATTAATTCTTGAGAGCCTCGGATTTCAGGCCAATAGATCCAGCCTGCAGATAATTCTTCCCGTCGGCATAAGCTTTTACACGTTTCAAACCCTGAGCTACACAATTGACGTGTATCGCCAGCAACTCGAACCTACGCGCGATTGGACCGCCTTCTTTGCCTTCGTATCCTTCTTTCCTCAACTTGTGGCCGGACCCATCGAGCGGGCCCGAAATCTGTTGCCGCAGTTCTATCGTCCGACACAGTTTCGGGGGGAGTTGGCACGCGACGGACTCCGCCAGATTTTGTGGGGTCTTTTCAAGAAGGCGGTGGTGGCCGACAACTGCGCCCTCATTGTCGACCACATCTTTGGGCAGTACGAGACCATACCCGCCTCCTATCTGATATGGGGGGCCATTGCCTTCGGTTTCCAGATTTACGGCGACTTTAGCGGCTATTCCGACATCGCCATAGGCACGGCGCGCCTCTTCGGCTTCGACCTGATGCGCAACTTCGCCTATCCCTATTTTGCACGCGACATCGCAGAGTTCTGGCGACGTTGGCATATATCACTCACCACCTGGTTTCGGGATTATGTCTACATCCCTTTGGGAGGAAGCCGGGTGTCTCGATCTGCCACCATCCGGAACACCTTCATCATCTTCTTGGTCAGCGGTTTCTGGCACGGGGCGAATTGGACCTTCATCGTATGGGGTCTTCTTCACGCCCTTTTCTTCATGCCCCTGCTTCTGGCAGGTAAAAATCGACGGCACCTCGAACCAATCGACCCGAACCGATGGCTCCCAACCTTGAACGACTTGACGCGCATTCTGGGCACTTTTGCACTGGTGAGCCTTGCATGGATTTTCTTCCGTGCCCCCGATGTGGCGAGCGCGTTTGGGTATATCCAAGGTATTGTGACCTGGCAGGACGGCTCGGTCGAGTACTTCTTCCCTCCCCGTGTTTTTCTTGTGCTCTGCCTCATGATCGTAGTTGAATGGGTGCAACGCGACAAGCAGCACGGGCTCGAAATCAGCGGCATCCAGTCGCAGGTGCTCAGATGGACCATCTACCTGGGTCTGACTATTCTGATCGTCGCACATGGCCATTTCGGAAGCATGAACTTTATTTATTTCAATTTCTGATGAACTACGAGCTACGTCATATCATCCGCGACGCTGGAGCATTTGCCGTAGTGGCCATTTTGTCACTGTTGGGGATTTTCCTGTTCAGTTGGACGTACACGTCGCAGTTCACCTATTCCAATGCGGAGACCGAGGCGAACCTCCCTGTGCTGAAAGACAGCACCGACTATGACGTGCTTATGTTGGGTATATCGCATGCGAGGATCTTCTCGAGGCATCGAAACCACGAGCGGTTTGAGGCCGAAACGGGCAAGTCGATGATCAACCTGTCGCAAGGCGGTGGCTTCGGGGGGCTTGACAATCAGCTCCTTCATCTGAATTATTTTCTGGAAAAGGGCAATTCGGCCGATGAACTGGTGATCGTGCTGTCTCCCATGCTGATGTTCAACCGAAACACCGACCGTACTCGTGTCGCCTTTGAGCGAGAACCCTTCGACCCCCATTTTTTTCGCCATGTTGCCGAGAACGGGGTTGAGAACCGATATCAACAACTTGGATACTATCTGCGGAGCAAGCTGTTTTGGACGTGGATCACCACGCGTCCGGCAAGCCTCGACCGCATGGACAAGCAAATTGGAGGACTCGACTCAGCTGCAATGGCACGCACCATGCCCGGAGCATACCCGTACGGACTTGATCCCGATCAATTCATCGACAGAAGCGCCGTAGCCGATTCCATTCTGCGAGTGGCATTCCAGCACGGGATGAGCATCACCGTCGTGATGCCTGCCTCCCTTTTTGGAAAGTGGCCTGGCCATGACGAAACAGTTGCATGGCTGGAATCTAGACGAGAGGAGTTTGACCTCCGAATCGTTGATCTGTCAGAACGCTGGGTGATGCAAACCGAGTACTTCTACGACCACCACCACCTGAACACCGACGGCGTGATGAAGGCGGTGAAGGAGATATTTCGGTGATCGGTGATCGGTGATCGGGGATCAGGGATCGAGGATCGAGGATCGAGGATCGTTTTAGGATACCCATTTCTTGATCGAATGATCTCCTTGATCGAATAGATCCGCGGTCAAAGATCGAACAATCCAATAGATCGAAGAGAACCGCGGTCAGTCTCTTACAATAAGCTCAGGCAGGAACACTGTGTTTTTCGGCGGCAGCTGCGAGGCTCCCTCGAGGCGCTCAAGCAAATATTCGATCGCCAGGGTGCCCATATCGTACATGGGCTGACGCATGGTCGACAGTCCTAAGAAGTGGGCGATCTGGATGTCGTCGAAGCTCACAAGGGGAATCTTTCGTCCTACATCCTGCATGGCTTTCAACGCTCCCAGCGACTGGATATCGGAGGTGCAAAACACCGCGTCTGGTCCGTCGGGGTCGTCCAAGATTTTGCGCATGGCCTGGTAACCGCCCATTTCGCTGAAACCGTCGCGGTAGGTATCGTCTCCACGATAAATGCGGGCATCTTCCTTTGCATAACCTGCCTCAAGCATTGCCCTACAGTAGCCGGCCACCCGGTCCTGGATCGGTTTGGAGGTTTCGGATGCAGCGATCACTCCGACGCGTGAATACCCTTGATCAAGCAGGTACTTGGTGGCGGTGTAGGCACCCTGAACACTGTCGACCGAAATGGAATCGATGGAATCGTGATGTTCATCGACCAACACGGTGGGGACTTTATGCTTCTTCAGAAGAGCCTGCCACTGCTCGTCGCGCAAATGGCACGACACAAGAATGTAGGCGTCGGCCTGACCCTTCCGCATCACATAGTCTAACTGCTCATGTAGCTCGTCGGCGGATGTGAAGCCTTTGATGTTGAAGATGTGTAAGTCAAAATCGCTGATGCTGACACGGTCCTGGAGGCCGGCAAGCACTTCCATGAAAAAATAATTCGACAACATCGGCACAAGGGCCATGATGGTCTTTGTATGGCGTCGCGCCAACCCCTGGGCTATTGCCTTTGGGTGGTATCCGCGTTCTTGGGCGAGCTTCAGCACGCGATCGCGGGTGGCCGCGCTCACATTCGAATGATTGTTGAAAACGCGAGACACCGTTGCGATGCTTACACCGGCATCACGGGCTATGTCGTAAATCGTGGTCTGCAAAGGTCGACGTGCTCCTTTGGAACATCGGTTAATTTCCGCCTGTCACCCGTCCAAAATAGCGAAATCCGATGAAAGTGTCAGACGTACGCCCGCAGAAAGAAAAAGATGATCACACCGGTCACAGAAACGTACAACCATACGGGAAATGTGTACCTGGATAGTTTGCGGTGCATGGCAAACTTCCCAGAAAAAGCCAGATAGAAGCTGCCGAGAATCAACGGAACAACCAATGCAGACAAGACGATATGCGAGAAAAGGATACTCAGGTACACCACTTTGACGGTACCCTCGCCCGGAAACACCGTATGTCCATGAAAATTGTGGTAAATCACGTAACTCACCAAAAAGAAGGTGGAACTCACGAAGGCAGCGAGCATCGAGCGCATGTGCAGGCGATAATTGCGGCGGCGGATGCACAGGTACCCATAAATCAAGAACGCAGTGCTCACACTGTTAAAAAATGCGTTGAGCGCCGGCAAGCTACCGACAAAACTGTCATCGCTGTATTCGGTGCCACCCTTGAAATAGATCAACCAGATCAAGAACACAAAAGCCGCAACGCTCAATCCAACGATGAGGGCTACCGCCTTCTTGAAGCTAATCTCCTTGACAGCTGCAATGGTAAGTTCATCCAATACGTGCTGGTTTTTGCTCATAAATGTAAAAAGTGATGGTCTGTGATGATGTCGGAAAATATACGTGCCCAATGAGA
>CAYZWQ010000052.1:0-15453 GCA_964481355.1 uncultured Chitinophagales bacterium | reverse complement strand
GGGTTCGCAATCTAAAGGTGGTCAAAGGCATTGATCCCGACATCCAGACGGTGTACATCAAGCCGCCCCCGAACAGAAGCATCAGGTCAGTTATCCGTTACGCCGATGTAAGCTTCAATACGGAATTCGAGACGATGAGGATGCTCTCTGAAGAGGCTGTGCGTCAAAATAAGACGCACAAGGTCATCATCATGATCGAGATGGGTGACCTCCGCGAGGGCGTGCTGGGTGAGCGGATCGTCGATTTCTACAAGAGTGTAGCCGATCTGCCGAATCTGAACATCGTTGGCTTAGGCACAAATCTGAACTGCCTCCACGGGGTCATGCCGTCGCACGACAAGCTCATCCAGCTGAGCCTGTACAAACAGCTGATCGAAGCGCACATTGGAAGACAGATTCCCTGGGCTTCGGGCGGGACCTCGGTTACAGTGCCCCTTCTGTTGAAGAAGCTGTGTCCGGCTGGGATCAACCACTTCCGCATTGGCGAGATGCTGTTCTTCGGGCTCGATCTGTTCACGATGGAAACCATAGACGGCCTTAACGACGATGTGCTTGTGCTCGACGCCGAAATCATCGAGCTGAACGAGAAACCCAAGGTGCCCGTCGGCGAGCTGGCGCAGGATCCGTCGGGCGAAGTGTACGAAATTAACGAAGACGACTACGGCAAGACCTCCTACCGTGCCATCCTCGACATTGGCCTTTTGGATGTGAACCCCGAGTATTTAATCCCGGTCGAAAAGGATGTCACGATATCCGGGGCAAGCTCCGACATGATCGTAATGGATCTCGGCGAAAGCGACCGGGGGTTAAAGGTCGGCGACCTCATGCGCTTCAAGCTTCGCTATATGGGCGCCCTGAGCCTCATGAATTCGGATTACATCGAAAAGACGGTTTGCTGAATCTACTCAGACAAAGAAACCACTGAAAACACTGAAAAAACAGAAAAGAATACGAACCACAGATAGCACTGATCAAACAGATGGGTTATTTAAATACATCTGTGTTATCAGTGGTTCAATAATTTCTGTTTTTTTAGTGTTTTCAGTGGTTAAATACATTCGTATTCAATTTCCCTGAACTTTCTTGATCATCTCCTCGCCCGCCACGATGGCGATCTCAACGCGGCGGTTCTGGGCACGGCCCGCTTCGGTTTCGTTGTCAGCAATTGGCTCGCTCTCGCCGCGACCGATGGTTTTGATCCGTGATGCGGCAATGCCTTGTGCTTGTAGGTGGTTCATGGCCGATCGGGCGCGACGCTCACTTAGGCTTAGGTTGTAGCTATCTGAGCCGCTGCTGTCGGTGTGGCCGACAATCAGGATCTCGGTGTCGGGATACTGCTTGAGGCTGCGTGCCAAATCATCCAAATTTTCACGTCCGTTGGGCTGCAGGGTCTCGGAATCGAATCCAAAGAGGATACCCGAGTCGAATTTAATGGCGATGCCTTCGCCCACGCGTTCAATTTCGGCGTTTTCGAGCGACTCTTCGAGTTCGCGGGCTTGGTTGTCCATTTGGCGGCCGATGATGGCGCCCGTCGCACCACCCACTGCAGCGCCGATGATGGCACCAGTTGTGGTATTACCGAAGGTTTTGCCGATGATGGCACCGGCGGCGGCGCCCGCTCCAGCACCTATGGCGCCTCCTTTGGCGGACTTGCTCATGTTTTTACAGCCATAGGAGCCAAAAAGCCCTATGCTCACAATACCGAGAATAATGAGGGTTTGTGGCAGTCTAAATGTTGTCATAGTAATAAGGGAATCGTTTTAGTTTACTAGACAAATGTACTATGCAATTTGAGTTATTGTTCCGCTCACAACTTAAAGGATCTGTCTCCATCTTTCCAGACGACGGTGATGTCGCTCGGTTGAAGCTGGTCAGACCGGCGGACCCATTTCCCGTGCTGCATCACCCTCGTGAAACCCATTTCTAGCGGACGGTCGGGGTTTAGGGATTCCAGTTTGCCGACGAGCACATCCAGCCTATGCTGGCGTTGACCCATCGAGCGCATCACGGCATGCTCAGACCGCTGTTTGAGTGTGGGGATGCGGTCGCCGGTTCGGAGGGCTCTCGCAGTGAGGCGGTTATGGCCACGTTGTAGGAGCGATTGAATGCGTTCGATGCGACGGTTGAGCCCCTCGACGAGCGCCCGTCTGCCGGTGCGCTCGCGCAATCTGGCCACACGTTCGGCCATCCGGTCCACCCGCTGTTTGGCCACACGGTTTGATGCAGCCCACAGATCGTCGACCCTCATGCGGATTTCATTCTGGTCGGGCGACACCATCATGGCGGCCTGTGTGGGCGTGGCGGCGCGCACGTCGGCCACGAAGTCGCTGATGCTGAAATCGGTCTCGTGACCCACGGCGCTGACCACCGGCATGGGGCATGCTGCTATCGCCCGGGCCACAGCCTCCTCATTGAAGCACCAGAGATCCTCGAGCGAACCGCCGCCACGTCCCACGATGACCACATCGGGTGGATGCTGGCTGAAGTGGCGGATTCCGGCAACGAGATCACCCGTCGCCAATGCTCCCTGAACGCTGGCATGGTACAGCTGGATGACAGCCGCCGGCCAACGACGCGCTAGGGTGTCGCGGATGTCCTGGAAAGCAGCTCCAGTTGCCGATGTCACCACTCCGATGGTCCTGGGGAAGCGAGGCAGCGTTCGTTTTCTGGACGCATCGAAGAGCCCTTCAGATTCCAGCTTTTGCTTCAATGCCAGAAACGCCCTCTGTAGTGCGCCCTCTCCCGCTAGTTGCACCGAGTTCACGATGAGCTGGTACCTTCCCGAAGGCGGATACACCTGAATGCCCCCACCGACGGTGAGCAGTTGACCGTGTTCGAGTGTCAGCTTGAGCCGATCGGCGGTGCTCCGCCAAATGACGCAGGCCAATTGCGCATCGTCATCCTTGAGGGTAAAATACACGTGACCACTTCTTGCTACCGTTGGTTGCGAAACCTCTCCTTCCACCATCACCGAGGGAAATCCCGTTTCCAACGTTGTCTTGATCGCGTCGGTGAGTTGTGAAACGGATATTACAGATTTTGACATTTTTTGAATTGGCATCTTTATGGTCAGCGATTAACTTAAGCAAATACCCTATTGATAGCATTCGATGTCGATCCAAAAATCCGGAATTATTAGGACAGTAGCCTTACTGTTCGTTCTACAGCTCTCGTCGTGCGTGGGTGCGGACGAAAAGAGCCGGGTGAGCGTAACGCTCGAGGTGCGCAACCAATTTCAAGACGAAGCATGGCTCGAAGTCAAGCCGATTCACTATAAATATGCCCCCAAAACACGGTGGATGCTCGACAAGGGCGACAAAGTGAATCTTACGGTGGAAACCGCCATCCCTGAATACTCATGGCTTGTATTGCGCATCGGCACCGATGAGTATGAGCTTCCACGAATCTACGACGGACGCATTCATGTCGAGGCCGACGCCGGACAAATACCTGCTCTGACAAATCTGCTGGTGAATGGCGATCCGCTGCGTGATTATCTGCGATGGGTCGGCGACGATGCCCTCAAACAGGACAGCCTTCGTGCGCTGCTCCCCGATTTTGCCGCCGGCAACACCGACGCGAGGCTGCGCGTTGCCCGAAATCGGGTCATCTTGGCGAGAAGCGTGTTCGAGGACACCTATTTCGAGCATATTCCTCAGCGTCTTTACGGTGAGTATCTGGTGATGCGCCTTAACGCGGTTGCCCGAAGGTTCGATGATCCGTCGTTCGATGCCGGGGGCGAGCGCAAACGCATCTTGAAAGACGCCCGTCGACACAGTTTTTTCACGCTGCCCGTGTTACAGGCGCAGCGCGCCGGCAGTCGTGATTTCACGCATGCATATGCCAACAGCTTTGGCATAGAGGATGTGATTCGCGAGGAATACGGAATGAGCATCACGTCCGCCGACATCCAAAAAGTCGGTTATGAACTGTTCGACGCCATGCGTCAGGCTGTGGCCGACAGCATCAAGGACCTCGAGGCCAAGGCGTACACCGAAATGCACCTCGTCGCCGAGCGGTTGGGGGATGCTCCCTTCAACAAGGCGGAGCCGACTTACGAAAGCTGGATGTCCGACTGGGGATCCAAGCACCCGCTGTGGGCCGATTTTCTGCGCCCGCATTACGAGGGCGTGAGGCGGGTCACCCCGGGTCAACCTGGCATCCCGTTCAGCATCGAGGACAACCAAGGCAGAGTCTGGACCATGGATGATGTTAGAGGCAAGTACGTGCTGCTCGACTTCTGGGCAAACTGGTGCGCGCCCTGTCTTGAGGAATTCCCTGACATGAACCGTATTTATTCCAAATTCAGCCGCGACGATTTCGAAATCCTGGGCATCTCGCTTGACCTCGACCGCGACTACTGGCTGTCGCGTATTCCGGTGCATGAAAATGCCTGGCCACAGCTTTGGGCAGGCAAGCAATTCGAACAGGAGACCTTTTTGGCATACCGGGGTGGGGGAATCCCATTTTACATCCTGCTTGACCGAGAGGGCAAGATCGTGCGTTACAACGATGTACGTGCCACATTTAACCTGGAGAGCGTGGTCGACAGCCTGCTGGCCGGCGAGTGAGTTCGACGTGGTACAAGTCGTTGATGCTTCGTACCTTTGTTTCATAACATATACGACGCTCCACCATGCAAAACTCCAAAGACATCCTCATCCGAAACGTGCGTCCGGTCGGTGCCGATCACGATGGCAACCAGACCATGCACCTTGAAATCCGCGACGGCAAGATCGCGGCATGGCACGAATCCGGAGCGAATATTGCCAATGGTGGGATGCAGGAAGTCGACATGCAAGGTGCGTACGTCTCGCCGGGTTGGATGGACATGCACGTGCACCTGCGTGAACCTGGATTCGAGCACAAGGAGACGATTGCGAGCGGCTGCGCCGCGGCTGCTTTCGGCGGATTTACTGCTGTGGCCTGCATGCCGAACACGAATCCTCCGATCCACACCCGCGACGTAGTGGAGTACATCATCCGCAAGTCGGAGTCGCTGCCCGTGGCCGTGCATCCGATCGCCTGCGTGTCGAAGGACCGCAAGGGCAAGCAACTCACCGAAATGGCCGACATGAAGGAGGGAGGCGCGGTCGCATTCAGCGATGACGGCGACCCCGTGTACGATGCGAGGCTGATGCGCGTGGCCTTGGAGTATTCGTCCATGCTCGACATGCCCATCATCAACCATGAGGAAGATTTGAGCCTGAGCCGACCCGGACACATGAACGAAGGTGCCGTATCAACTCGACTTGGCTTGCAGGGAACACCAGGCATTGCAGAAGAGGTCATGATTGCCCGCGACATCCTGCTGGCGGAGTTTACGGGTGGGCATGTGCATGTGGCGCACATTAGCACCCGCCGTGGTGTTGAGCTCGTGCGCGACGCTAAAGCTCGCGGTATCAAGGTGACAACTGAGGTCTGCCCTCATCACTTTGATCTCACCGACGAGGAGATCGACCGCAGCCATTTCGACACCAACTACAAGATGCATCCGCCCTTGCGCACCGAAGACGACCGAATTGCGATGATCGAAGGGCTGAAAGACGGCACCATCGATGCCATCTGCACCGACCATGCACCGCATGCCGTCGAGGAGAAGGAAGTCGAGTTCATGTACGCCCCGAACGGGATCTTGGGACTCGAAACCGCCTGGCCGGTAACGGTCCGCCGTTTACTCGGCGAAGGCGGCATGAGCCTGCCAGCCGTCATGAAATGCATGATCGAGGCTCCTCGCACCATTTTGCACCTACCTGTTCCAACCCTTGATGTGGGCGCCGCCGCCGAGCTCACATTCTTCAACACCGACGAAGAGTGGACCTACGAGCAGCGCCACATCAAGAGCAAGTCAATCAACACTCCCTACATCGGCCAACGCTTCAAAGGCCGCGCCACCGGTATTTACAATCGGGGGATGTTGGTAGTTAATAGTTAGTGGCAGAGTAGTTAGTAGTTAGTAGTAGAGTGGTGAAGTGTCAGCGAGCAAACAATAATTCACTGTAATTCATAAAGTCACCCCTTCACTGCGGAGGTCCCGACTTCGTCGGGATGAATTCCGGGGTGGGGGGGTGGCTTTTGTCGACGGTGGAGCTCTATTTCACCAGTTTCACACTCGTATAGATCAAACCGCCACCTGGGTTCCCGTCGAGCAGCTGGTCGGTGGTGTGCGACACCTGCACCCCATCCACGTTTTTCCAGTCTTTGTAGATGGTGGTGATGGTTGCCTCGGCACCCATCTGCGGGATGAAACGGGTCATTGTCATGCGCCCTGGCAGGCCGGTCTCGGCATTGATGTACACAGTTATGCCGGGTCCGATGGGCAGCGTTATCTTGGCACACTCGGTGCTATCAACCGTCTCCATGCCCGCAAAGGATGCATTGAGGGATCCTTTCTTGAGCGCAATGCCCAAGTAGTGCGTATCGAGGTTGAGCTGAATCTCGGCAGCGCCCTCGGCACCCAGGTTCTGCTCCTGCTCACCTGCCTTCATGATGGCAGCACCATCTTTTAGGGTTTGCTCGATCTGTCCCATGGGCGATGTGATGACCGTTTTAAACTCGCTCGGGAAGATCATGGTCGTGACGGCGTCGAACGCCATTGGACCTTGGGCAATCTTGCCGGTCGCCTCGATGCCACGGAATGTGGTTCCATCGGCGATCAGTGCAGTGGCCATCTTATCGAGCCACTGGGCACCCTCGGCATCGCCCTCGCTTGCAACGGGCGCCGCCGCCGACGACGGACTCGGAATCGTGATGTCGATTTCGCGCACTTCGCCATATTTGGAGAGCTGGTCGCCCAGAGCTTCCTTGCTGCTCACGACGAGGATCTGCAAGTCGTCTGGACGCACTTTCTCGCGCGCAACCCGCTGCACGTCGGCAGGGGTCACCTTCTTTACGTCATCAATGAAACGGTCGAAGAGGTCGGCGGGCACTCCGTTGTATTCGTTCGATACGCGTTCGCCCAGAACGGAGGCCAGGCTCGTGTAGCGGAACACCAGCGAATTCAGAAACTGATCCTTTACGCGGTTGAGCTCTTCCTCAGACACAGGCTCATCTTGCAGCCTCACGATTTCGGTCTTGATGGCGTCGATTGCTTCGGCGGTGGTCTCCGGCTTGGTCATCACACCCGTGTAGAAGCTGCCCTTGTAATTAAGGTTGCTCTCGTATTCTCCAAACACGGCATAGGCTAAGCCCAGGTCGGTGCGGACCCTCTGAAACAAGCGTCCCGAGAATCCTCCGGCTAATACTTGGTTCATTACTTGGAGGGCTGCGTAGTCGGGATCGGTGCGCAGTCCGCCCTCATGACCCATGAATACCACACTCTGCTGGGCGTCCTTTTTGTCGACAAGATTCACGGTTGAACCGGAGTCGTAGGCAACGTCGGGAAACGTCAGTTCAATCGGAGATCCGGCAGGGATCGCACCAAACTGCTGCTCGATCAGCCGGCGCATTTCGGAGGTGCTGAAATCGCCGATCACGCTCACCATCATGTTGGACCCTACGAACGATTTCTTGTGGAAGTCCACGAGGTCCTGGCGGGTGATGGCGTCGATGGTGGCGTACTCGGTCTGCTTGGCATACACGCTGTTGCCGTAGATGAGCTTGTTGAACTCGCGTCCTGCGATGCCCTGAGCATCGTCGTTACGGCGCGAAATACCCGTCTTCGATTGGCGCTTTGCCAGCTCGATACGGTCGTCGGGGAATGCGGGGTTCATCATCACATCCACGAACACGGGCAACAATGATGGGAAGTCCTCCTTCAGGGCGTTCATGGATGCCGATCCGTTGCTGAATCCGATGCTGGTGTTCATGACGGCGGCCTTGTCCTCGAGCATCGGGTTGAGAACGTCGGCAGGGTATGTTTGGCTGCCGCCGGAGCGCATCACCGATCCGGTCATGGAAGCCAGCCCCACTTTGTCCATGGGCTCTAGGATGGATCCAGTGCGCACGAGAACGCTCACGCTTACGAGAGGGAGCTCCTTGTCTTCGAGAAGGTACACACGGATGCCGTTGCGCATCAAGAAGGTGGTGACATCCGGCTTGTTGAAGGACTTCAGCTCGGGAAACTCAAGCTCGTGCCAGCGCTCTTGGGCGCTCGCCGGCAGTGAAGTTGCGATGAAAAGTGCAAATAGGAGATAGACGAGGCGGTTCATCTTGAAAAAATCGGTTACGTTGAATCGTGATGTCATGGTTATTCCTCCGTTCCAGCTGTGGTGGTGGAGGCGTTGACGATGGAGCCAACGGTGCGCTTATTTTTCACGAGATAGGTGCTAGCGACGCGCTGGAGGTCGGCGAGCGTTACGGCGTTGATCTTCTCGAGGTCGGTGAAAACGGTGCGCCAGTCGCCCTGCTGGGCTTGGGCCGTTGCGAGTGCGAGTGCCAACCCGTTATTGTCGGCCAATGAGCGGATGAGGCCTGCACGAATCTTTGTGCGTGCACGGTCGAGTTCCTCTTGGGTGATCTCGCCATTTTTGACCTTGTCGAGCTCCTCCTCGAAGACTTCCTCGAGTTTTGAGAGTTCCACTCCTTGGTTGGGCACGAAGAGGCTCACGAACATCGACTGGTACTTGGTTCCAGGGAAGCCGTTCAGGGCCTCGATCTGGAGTGCGATCTGCTCATCTTCGACCATCCGCTTGTACAGGCGCGAAGTGCGACCGGATGCGATGATGTCGCCGATCAAGTTCAGTGCAGGTGAGTCGGGGTGGTTGCCGGCAACAGTATGATAACCCATCAGCATGATCGGCTGCGAGCTGTCCTCGATCTCAAAACGGCGCTCGCCGCGCTGGGGTGATGGATCGGTGACCATGAGTGGTGGCTCGTTGCCGGCAGGGATGCTGCCGAAGTACTTCTCGGCCAGACGGCGCACATTGGCGGGATCAACATCGCCGGCTATGCCTATCGTGATGTTCGAAGGGGCGTAGAACTGCTCATAAAAGCGCCGCGCGTCGGCAATAGTGGTGGCGTCGATGTCGGAGAACCATCCAACAACCGGATTACCGTACGGGTGACCGGCATAAGCCACACGCATGAACTCCTCGAGGAGGCGTCCGATCGGATTGTTCTCGGTGCGCATGCGACGCTCTTCCTTGATCACTTCCTTCTCGACGTAAAACTCCCGGAAAACGGGGTTCCTGAATCGTGCCGATTCCAGATTGAACCAAAGCTCAATCTTGTTTTCCGGAAGGCTGTAATAGTAGAACGTCTGTTCGGGTCCGGTGGCGGCGTTAATGCCATTTCCACCGTTCTGCTCAATGATCTGGGTGAACTCGTTGTTCTTCACGTACGTTTTCGCCTTGTCTTGCAGACGTGTGAATTCAGCCCAGAGCGCATCCAATGCGGCCTGATCGGCATTTGGCTGCGACTTGGCATGATACCATGCGACGTACGCCTGGTCGAGCTGCTCGATCACGACCTTTTCCTCTTCCCAATTCGTGGTGCCAATATACGTGTCGCCCTTGAACACCATGTGCTCGAAAATGTGGGCGATACCCGTGTTGCCGAGGGGCTCGTTTACGCCACCGACATCAACATAGGTCACAAAGCTGACCACCGGTGCGACGTCGCGTTTCACGACGATGAACGTGAGCCCGTTCTCGAGTGTGAACTCGGTGACCTTTTTCTCAAATTCGGCCAAATTTTGGGCTGATGCGTCTGCGGCCACACACAACGCCATAAGCAAGCCGAGTAGGGCGTGCCATCTTTTTGCTGGTATCATCTTTAAGTCTAATTTAGTTTGCGGCACACAACACGTGTCCATTTGAGATGTGCGCACGGTATGACATGGTGCAAGCATACGCAGAATTGGCAAAATGGTTATACTTTCAGCAGATTTTTGCACTTTATTCGACGAATTTTAAATCCTTCGATTCTAGCTTTACCTTACACCATGAACATGAGATGGCTCCCACTATTTGCACTATTTGCAGCGATTATGCTGTTCACAACATGCAGTACTAGAAACGACGGAAGGCTCGCGGAGCTGCGTTCCGATGTGGAAGCCATCATGGCATCCCATCAAGGACGTTTCGCCGTTGTTTTCGAGGAGTACGGCAATTCGGACAACCGGTTGGACATCAACGGGCAGATGGTATTTCATGCCGCCAGCACGATGAAGACGCCTGTGATGGCCGAATTATGGCGGCAGGCATCGCAGGGTGAGCGCTCGCTCGACGACAGCATCTTGGTGCGGAACACGTTCTTCAGCATCGTTGACGGCAGCCCCTACGAAATGGACATTTCGCGAGACGGCGGCGAAGATCTGTATAACGCTATTGGTGAAAAACGCACGATTCGTCAGCTCGCCTACGACATGATCACCGTGAGCAGCAACCTTGCCACGAACATCCTGATCGAAGAGGCCGATGCCAAACGGGTCACCGAGCTTATGCGCGGCCTCGGGGCAGATTCCATTCAGGTACTTCGGGGCGTCGAAGACATGAAGGCCTTCGACGCAGGACTCAACAACCGCACGAACGCCCACGACCTGGCTCTGTTGTTCCGTTATTTGCTCGATTTGGGGTCCGAAGCGGACGAAATGATCGATATCCTCAAGGCGCAGACCTTCAAAGACATGATCGGCGCCGGCGTTCCGGCAGATGTTCAAGTCGCCAGTAAGAGCGGTTCGATCACCAACACGGCACACGACTCGGGTATTGTGATCATGGCCGACGGCAGAAAGTACATCCTCGTCATATTGTCCGACCAGCTTGCCAGCAACGACGACGGAATCAAAGCGGGAACAGACATATCGCGCCGCATTTATGAATACATGATTCAACAATAGTCTATCTCGATTCTATGAAATTACGCCTCCTATCTGGACGAACTGATTCAACGGCTTTGGTACTGGTCCTATTATTGTTGGCCTCCTGCACGGCCGACCTTCGCGGTTCGCAATCGACCCCACATCCTGATGGCTACATCATCGTGACCCATAACGTTGAAAATCTGTTCGATGCCGATGGATCGGCGGTCTATGACGATTACAAGCCGGTCGATGCCGAAGGGAATCCGCAGTATACCAATACGCAGATCCTGAATAAGATCAGGAACATTGTTCGATTGATGCAGCAATATGGCGACGGAAGCGGCCCTGACGTGTTGATGGCATCCGAAATTGAGGCAGATCACACACCGAGTCGTCCCGTACAAGCCGAAGATTTTCTGAACCGTTGGGCTGGCACCACCCTCGAGCAGATGTTGGGAGATGGCTTCACGGATGAGGTTGCCGATCTCCCTGCCGAGCTTCTCTTGCTGAAAGGCATGTGGGACGCGGGTCTGCGCGGTTATGATGTGGCCACGGTCGAGCCTCGTCGTGGCAACGATACCCCGTACGCCGTGATCAAAAATGTGGTTTATTCGAGGCTTCCCATCCTTCATGACCGCACCATGGCGCATGAACTTTCGGATGCACGACCAATCCTCGAAGTGTGGCTCGACGTTGACGGCGTGCCGCTTGCCACTTTCACGAACCATTGGAAATCGGGTGCCTCAAACGTCCAAAGCGAAGGCACGCGAATCCAGAACGCAACCGTTCTCAGAGGAAGGCTCGACGAGCTGCTAGCGGCCGATCCCGATCAAGATTTCATCCTCGCCGGCGACTTCAACAGCGATTACAACCAAATTCAGCGCTACACCAACATGAGTGAGACGGGTATCAATTCGGTGCTGCTCACCTCCGGCGACGAACGGGCCGTCAAACGCGAGAAAACCGCCATCTACAACTTATGGTATGAGATACCCATAGACCAACGCCGCTCCGACAGCTACTTCGAGAACTGGGGCACCCTCATGCATCTGATGGTGAGTCCGGGCATGTACAATCGTGCCGGAATAGTGTATGTCGACAATAGTTTCGAGGTGGGCATCTTCCCCGGCCTTAACGCGAATCCAGCCAACTTGCAACCGCGGCGCTGGACCAACGCGAGCGGCGGCATCGGTTTCAGCGACCACTTCCCGCTCAGCATGCGCATCAAAGTAGTTCCGGACGGTGAAGGTCTCGTCGAGCTCGAAAATCCCGGCGTCGATAATAGCGAGTATTGGCGACCGCTCAAGGTCACGACCACGATGCCCGATGCAAGTGAGATTACCGTCTTGGATGCTTCCAAAGTGGCCGACTATCTGAATGCTGCATATTATGATGGCTATTTTGAAGTTACCGGGACGCTTCGCGCCGAAGACAGCACGCTCGCTGTCGGCAACATGGCCTTCGACCTGTTTTCGCCGGCCTTTCGTGTGCCCCAAGTTCTTGGAGACCGCATAGTGGCAGGCGAGACGATCACTTTTGTCGGCAGATTGAGCAATTTCAGAAACCGCTGGCAGTTTATTATCGACGACCGCTCCTTCATCCGAGACTAGTAGTGCATCCTAACAGCTACAATCCTCTATTGTTGTCACCTATAAGGGGCAGGGCAACCTCTCGCTTCTCGCGTCTCGTTTCTCGCATCTCGCTCTCGCTCTTGCTCTTGCCGCTGCTTGCTTCCGCCCAGCCGCAGCTCACCTTCCCGGGTCCAGAGGCACCCGTATATGGTTCCATACCGATGCAGGCGTTCGTCGCCGACCCCGCCGATACCACAGAAAACGCATTTCGGTACTTGTACAAGGGAATGGAGGTCCGATTCGAGCTGCAGGATAACCGCATCCATGCGCTCATCACCCATCACCTGCGGGTGCGCGTCCAGGCCGTGAACGGCGTGATCGCTGGATTCCTGTCCATCCCGCTCTATGCTGACAATGAGCTCGAAACGCTCGAGTCCATCGAGGGCCGCACATGGACGGGACCCGGAAGCTGGTCCGAGTTGGATCCCTCTGCCCGCAGGATTGTGAACGTGAACGAACGGTTCGCCGTGACCGAGTTCACCATGCCGGGACTGCGTCCCGGAGTTGTGCTCGAATACCGATACACCATACGTCGCCGATACCTCGAAGAGTTGCCCGATTTCCATCTGATGATGAACCAACCGGTCGATTTCGCCATGGTACGCATCGTGAACAGCTCCTTTTTAAGGTACCGCTCCATCCCGGTGCACGGCGCCGGACGTCTGCAGTTCGCGGAGGCACGCGTTGACACCGGACGGGTCAGGTCCATTTTTCAAGACCGGCCTGCCGAGCCGCTTCTGGTGCAAGTGTGGCACGCCAGGAACATCCCGGCGCTTCGCGAGGAGCCCCTGAGTGGTAGTTTGGATGATTACCGCTGGCGCATCAAGTTCCAGTGGTCGGAGTTCGGCAATCCGCGGCAATACCTCGAAAACGGGTGGGATGTCGTTGCCGCCGAGCTCAGGAGGCGTCCAGGCTTGTTTAACAATATTGCACGGTATGACGAGGGGAGACGGATTGGAGCCGGATTTGGCATGCGCATTGCCGATCCCAAAGCCCGGCTCGACAGCGTGTATGCGTTTGTCCGCGACAATGCCAATGCGTCACTGAACAAGGGCATCACCTCCGATGAGGATCCATCCATAGCGATGGAAGGCAAACCCGCAACGCATGCCACCATCAATCAGGCGCTCATTGCCATCTTGCGTGGTGCCGGATACCGGGCTTGGCCTTTGCTGAGCGCCTCCCGCGATTACGGCAACATCCTCGCCGACTTCCCGTCGTACTACCAGTTCAACAAGATGCTGGTCTATGTCGACTTGCCCGGCGGACCCGTTCTCCTCGATGCCTCCGATCCCTATTTCACTGTTGGGATGATTCCGGAGGATGTGGTCGGAGGTATCGGTTTCGTGGTCAAGGACGACGGACACGAATGGGTTGACCTTCGAACCCTTCAGACGAAATCCACATTGGAGGTGACCTTCAAAGGAAACTTGGGTGCCGACGGAATGCTGAGCGGCACCCTTGCGTCGAGGCACGGGGGGTACAAGGCACGCCAACTGCTCGAGCGGGCCTTTTCGATGCCGGACCCCGTCGTTTTGGCCGAGGAGCTGCTCTTTCGGAATGCCAACCGGGCCAACTACAACTCCGCCGTTTTGGTCGGCGAGGGCCCTGACGGTGATGTCGGTCTCGACCTCGACATCGACATACCCCGGTTCGGCGTCAGCTTTTCGAACGGGGTTGAATTCATGCCGTTGATTGTGGGATGGCTGGATCAGAACCCCTTGGGCGAAGGTCCGAGGAATCTACCGGTGAGCCTGGATATTCCGGAGACATTTGTCCTGAACGTGTCCATCAAAGTTCCCCGCGACTACCGCATGCCGAAGCCGTCCGACGTGCAGGAGGCCCGCATGCCTGGCAGCCAGATTCGGGTGGCTTACCAACAGGAGGGAGATTCGCTGCACTACCGGGTCGACATTCAGGTCGACGCGGTTGTCGTGCCGCCCGAAGACGTGCGCACCATTCGGTCCTTCTATGAAAACTGGGTCAATTTGAGTACTTCCCGATGGTATATAGAGCGTAGGAGGGGGTCGTGAGCAGTGATCTCGTCTTGAGCATCGAGACGGCCACGCCGATCTGCTCGGTGGTGCTGTCCGACGGGAACTTCGTCGAGGAAAGGCGCACCGACCGGCGCGGCGCCCATGCCGAACAGCTGCCTGTCTTCATCAAGGAGCTTTTGGACCAGCACGGAGTGGGCATCGATGATCTTGACGGGGTGGTTCTCAGTGCCGGACCTGGGTCGTACACTGGGCTCAGGATTGGGGCGTCCATCGTGAAGGGCCTTCTCTTCGGGCGCTCGGTGCCCTTCGTTGCCGTAAACACCTTGGCTGCGCTTGCTTGGGGAGTTGGGGGCGATGGTAGTGGCATCATTCACGCCGTGATCGACGCGAGGCGCACCCATTTGTACCATCAGCAGTTTCGCTCAATAGGCGACGGGTTGATTGCATTGGATGCGCCGTCAGCCAAGGAGCTTGCTGAGGTCGGTGGCATGATCAAACCGGGGGCTACTGTTGTCGGAACCGGATGGAACCGCCTCGATGCCGCAGTTATTGCAAGCGTTTCAACACATGGCCTTGAGGCGGTGTCCGCCACTGGTTTGGATCAGCTCTACCGCGCATGGAAGGGCGCGCAGGGTGCTTTTGGCGAGGGCATCATCCATGAAGCCCGAATCGAGATATTCGAGCCTGATTACCGTGGCAATCCATACCAGTAGATGCTTAAGCTCAATTTCGGTATATTTCGCGTCTGAACTCTTTTCAACCGTACGTATATGTCATCTTGGTTTAAACGCAATCAGCCCAACATCACCACCTCGACGCCCCGCGAAATGCCGGATCAGGTGTGGGTGAAGGTTCCCACTTCGGGTGAGACGGTGCACCGTCGCACGCTCGAGGAGAACTGTTGGGTCGATCCAACCAGCGGGTACCACTTCCCCATGGACAGCGCGTCGTATTTCAAGATGCTGTTCGACGACGGCGTGTACACACCGCTGGCTGAGGAGGTGCGTTCGGCCGATCCACTGAACTTTGAGGACACCAAGAAATACAGCAAACGCCTCGAAGATACCATCAAGAAGACGGG
>CAYZWQ010000051.1:0-15468 GCA_964481355.1 uncultured Chitinophagales bacterium | reverse complement strand
GGTCCTTCTGGATGGTCTTGATCACGTCTTTGAGGCGCTTGTTGGAGGTGTCCTCATACAGCAGGTTGAGGATTTCGTCGAAGGTCATCTTCTGCTTGAGCAGGTCGGAGCACAGGCGGATGAAGGTGACCACCTCCTCGTTCGACACACCTCCCTTGAGGTCGATGAGCTGCTTCTCGACGCGCTTTACCTTGTAGCCCAGCTTGACGAGGGCGCGTTCGAGCTCCTCGCGGGTATAGGCCTCCTGCTCGCCGGAGAGGGGACGCCCGTCCTTTTCGACCTTGTAGTTGAATACGACCCGAGGCTCGATGGCCTGCACGGTGATGCCGTTGGCAGCAGCCACTTTGGCCACGCGCTCCTTGGCGGCCTTCTTGTTGGGGGCCTCAAACTCGCTCTGCACCGTCTTGCCTTGTGGACTGAGTCCTCTGAATCGGAAATAAGGCATTGTAGTAATGACGTTGGTGGACGGTTAAGTCTGGCAGAGGTCGTGGCTTGGGCGCGTCTCCAGCTTATATGTGGAATTTAAAACTGATCGGGGAGATGTCCAAATATCGATTGGACAAGGGTTTGGACTCTATGCGAGCGAAACTGAACAAAAAAAAGAAAGCAGCGGGGCGAACCCCGCTGCTCTATATGCGTTTGTTGGTTCACCGAAGTGGTGAAATAATCAGCTTCCTGTCAGCCATTGGATGCTGTTCGGGCCGATTGTTGCTCGGATCTGCTCGACTGTGGCACAAGCTGCTGGTGTGATCGATGTGACATTTCCACTTGCATCAGCCGATGTGGCGCCAGCGTACCCAGCACAACTTGCAGGATGGGCAGTCACAGTAAATGTCTGCGCGCCAGGGGTGATGACAAAGTACCCGTTGGCATTGATCGCTGCAGTAGGATCTGCAGGTAAATATGTTCCTGCAAAAGCAATATCGTCAAATCCAATACCGGTGAAAGTGTTACCTCCACCATTTAGCATAGCTGGTTTAATGTAAAAAGATTGACCTGCAGCAGCTATAGCCACTACATCGTTCGTTACAGCGTCGCGGTTGGCGGCTTCGCTAGCCGAACTGAAGGTGTTGATCGCAACGACGGTTGCGATACCGACGATTACCGTCACCAAGATGACGAGGAGGAGTTGTTGTTGGCCCATGAGTTACCTCGAAGTAAGGGTTGATGTGTTGTTTGTATGAGTGTTAAAAAAGGTTCAGGTCGGGCAGGATGGCTGTGGACAATCCGGCTTTGGCGGGGCGACCCGCGGCCCCTTAACTAAGAATGACAATGCGTTACGCTTCTGTACCTAAGATACGCTTTAGTTAGGTGTTCAGTGCTTTATACTTTTATAATATAGCAAATTAATATTTTCTAATGCTACAGTTTTTTTAAAATATCTGCTTTTTATTGACTGTAGAATCTATTAAATCACGTTTGGTGACCCCAATTGTGGGGGATCGGAAGCTATTGCGGATAGAACGGGTTTATATCGTATTCGTCGAGCCGCAGGTAGGTTCGGCTGTATTTCACGTAATTGTCGGCGTATTTCCGGATGCCTGTGATCTCGTCGTCGGTGAGCCTGCGGGCCTGCCGTGCCGGGTTGCCCATATAGAGCCAGCCGCTTTCGAGGGTCTTGCCCGGGGGCACGAGGGTTCCGGCGGCGATGATCACGTCGCTGTGCACCACGGCCTTGTCGAGCACGGTGGCGTGGATGCCCACCAGCACGCGGTCGTGGATGGTGCATCCGTGCACCATGGCGTTGTGGCCGATGGTCACCTCGTCGCCGATCACGGTGGGTCCGTCGGTGTTCATCACGTGGATGCAGGTATTATCCTGCACGTTGCTGCGGCGCCCGATGCGTATGGAGTTGACGTCGCCGCGGATGGTCACGTTAAACCAGACGCTGCTTTCCTCGCCGAGCACCACGTCGCCGATGATGTCGGCGCTGGGGGCGATGAAGTTGGACGGGTTGACCTGGGGTTGCTTGTTCAGGAATTGGTATAGCATCCTTCAAGATAAGCATAAACACATCGAGCTGCATCGATACTGCCCCAAACAGAAAGAGCCGCTTAGTTGCGGCTCTTTGAAGGCTTCGTGGGACCGGGCGGAATCGAACCGCCGACACATGGATTTTCAGTCCATTGCTCTACCAACTGAGCTACAGTCCCTTGAGGTAGAAACGCAAGATACGATGAAATCGTCACTCATAGCAACTTGTCCACCGTAATTTGGTTGCTAAACGGGTATTTTCTAAACAGCTGAGCTGCAGAACGTCCGTATTTACACATCAGGGTACCAAATCCACCAATGTTATTCTTTTTGATAGCTCGATAGTCCTCTCGTATAATGCTCCAATACCTTTTGCTGCTCATTCCTCCACTACGCATGTGTACAAGCACTTCGGGGATGTAGTGAGCCTTGAGATTGCCATCCTTGAAGATCCGAAGGATAAAGTCGTAGTCCGCGGATATTTGAAACGAGATATCGTAACGCCCATAACGCTCAAAGACGGATCTTCGAAGGAACAGTGTGGGATGCGGTGGCATCCAACCTTTTTCAAGTGCACCATTTACAAACTGACCCGTTCTCCAATATCGAATAGGTTTTTGAAGGTCTCGGTCAAAGATCACCAAATCTCCGTACACGATGTCTACGGTAGGATCATTTTCAAAAACTTCCATCACTTTTCCAATGGTTGTAGGTGCAGCAAATACGTCGTCGGAATGGAGGAGTCCTATCACATCAGACGTGGACATGCGAATTCCCTTATTGATGGCATCATAAACACCGTCGTCGGGTTCGGACACAAACCAACCTTTAATCCGATTACCGTGAAACAGCTGTTTTACACGATCCAATGTGCCATCTATCGATTCTCCATCAATTACAGCGTATTCAGTAGGCAAGTTTATTTGAGATGCAAGACTCTCAAAGGCATCGCCAATGGTCGAAGTCCGATTTTTAACGACTGTAATAATAGCGATCGACTTTGCCATGCTTTGCTGCTTCTGTTTCATCTTCATTTTGGGCTGACCACATGTAGACTATAACCATCTCCTAAATAAATTGGGTGTCTGTCGCCATGAAAATTCAGATCACCGAGCTGCAAGATGTATCTTTGAGCCGAATTCAGTTCTGACTGATTGAAGCCCTCTTGACTGTCGACCACTCTGTGTGCCGATTTTTGAGAGTCCGAGTAAAACAAAACTTGCTGTAATTGAAACTCCGTAGTCCCAATTACAATAAGACTGTCTTGGGCTTCCGTACTTAAATTATCCTTTATATATAGACCTGCTCGGTCTGCTGTGTCAAGATAAGCATCGGCTCTTGTCGATAAATAACTCAAAATTACAAATGTGAAAGTCGACACCATCAGGAATGCCAAATAGATTTTTTGCTTATGTACTGAGTTAGTCAAAAAGAGAAGTAGTGATGTGGCAGATAACAAGCCATAAGCCCATATTAGGTGCTTATTGGTAAGCAAATAAAACATTTCCGGAATATCGGATATGAAAATATTGTATGGATATAGTGAGTTGTATCGAGATATATACAAGTACATAACGGCGGCAACAAATACCAGTGAAGTAGATAGTGAGACAAGTGTTGTAATCGAATAACTTCTAGTTCTTTCATTTTGAAAGGTTTCTACCGCAGATAAAAATAGAAGTGGAAATATGAATCCATAGTATCTGAAGTAAATCCTATAGTCTTGGTTGTCTTCAAACAGGGGAACAGTCGATGTGAATAACACAACAACAATGACCAAATTCAGCAGCAACAATACTGCAATTTTTTGCGAACCCGATTTTGAGCTGAACTTATCAAACAAGCTTGGGACGACATAAGTTATGGTCACACCGTAAATAAATACTAAAGCCGCAATGTTTCCGATTAAGTTTGCTGTGATTGAAGGCCACGCACTCAATACCGTTGTGACGCTTGATGCGACTGAAGAAGCATGCGAAGTGTAGTTAGATCCGAATAAAGTTAAGCCATTTTCTCCCGCCAGTAGATAGCCTATAAATAATTTAGTTAATATTGTGGAACAGCTGAATAACAAAAGAATTTTTAATGCTTGGCTTTTACTCTCAGATTGCAAGGCAATGTAAACCAAGCATGCAGGCATTAAAAGCAGGGCATGTGGTTTTACAAGTGAAACAACACCCAACGTAATAGATGGCCATAAATAAGACTTTAGACTATCGTACTGCTTTACATTCAAAAAAAGAAATATGAATAGCCAGAATCCAAAGTAAAACATCGATTCCGGCATAAAAAAGTGAGTGTATAACGAATATGGGCTAAAAAGGGCTATTGTGGTTATGATGATATTGTTTCCATCACTTAAGCGTGATCTTCCTGTAAGGTATACGAGTAAGCCACCCCCAACAAAAAAAGCAATGTTTAGGTAACGGGCACATGCCAATAAACCGTTCTCACAATAATTTACTATTTGGTAGACAGCAAAATAGAGGAACGACGGAATACCAGGATTTGAGTTTCCAAAAAACTTAGCGTAGTAACTGTACGTATATTCGTCAGCAAATATTCTTGGAGTAAGACCGTGAGAGCGAATAACTAAAAATAATGTAGCAGCAATTGTAATTGTCGCGAGTATAGTTCGACGACGCATCTTTTGAGCTTCTAACATCATTCCGTACCGTCCCTTTTATAGATACCCATTCCTTCACTACTCCATATGTACACATAATGATCTGGTGCGGGAATCGAATCTGTGAAAACTATCCATTTAGATGTAATATCGCTGCCTAAAGAGTCGAGTTGTTGTTTGTTGTCTGCCAATATCTGCCTAGTATCAGCGGACATGGAGTATAATGCAGCATGGTTAGTGATCAACCGGTTCTGCCCAATTATGGTAATTTGATTGTGATCGCTCCATGGGATTCTGCTTCGGAACTCTGAACCTAAGATATCCTGTGGTAGTGGTTCATATCTTTTCTTCAGTGCATCGAAGCTGTTGAGGAAAGTGCCAAAAATGAAAATGGGAAGAAATAGATATATGTATGTCTTTAATCCAAAAGATTCTCTGTATATCCACATAAAGAGGACGATTACGTTAACGATACTGCTAAGAAAGAGTACAATTGGATTAAGCTGCAGGAGGTATAGTTCTGGCGAGTCAGTCAAGAATAGTTTATAAGGGAAGAAAAACTTGTTAAGCGTGTAGTAATATGCCGGTACCATGGAAAAAATCACAAATGGCGCCGCTAACATTGTCCTAGAAAAGTTTGCAGGGCTATCTTCAATGGTGTGTAATCTTGCACCAACCAGTATGTACAGCAGTGGAAATACATAGTTATAATAGCGGAGGTACAACCTGTTGTCTAAGTTAATGTCATACAATGCCACCGAGGTCGAAAATACTGCCACCATAGGTATCAACACCAAAAGTAGTGCTGCAGCTAGAGTTCTTGTTTGGCGCTCGATGTGGTTGCCAACTTTTCCACCACCAATTACAAGTAGAAGCAGAAAACCTAATCCAAGAATTGTTACCACTAGAAAAAAATTGCCCAGGAGATTAATCGATATGGATCTCGCTGCGCTAAGCATTAGCCCGGGGTCTAAAGCGACAGCCCTTGCGTGATCGGTATACATGCTTCCGAACAGAGTCAGTCCACTCATGCCGGCTGATAAAAATCCAAAACCAAATTTGAATAAGGCAGCCACCGCGGTAAATGATAAAAGACCAAGAAAAGTATTCTTTCTTAAACCATGAAAGAAGATACCGTATAGCAGCAAGACAGGATAAATAAACAAAGCATGTGGCTTAACAAGGCTTAATGCACCTAATGCGAGCCCAATCAGTGCCCAGTTTTTTGCATAAACTTTTGGATTATCACCATTATCATGCCTCATTAGCAGATATATCATTATCCAGAAGACAAAAAAGAACATTGACTCTGGCATGAAATAGGTCGTATAGGTATTCATCGGACTCAATGCTGTAACTACACCGATGATAGCGGCTATGGTTGTGCCTGTAATTTTTTTTGAAATCAAAAAGACTATATAGCTTCCACTTATAAAGAATGAGACATTGATGAAGCGAGCCGCCTGCAAAAAATGATCCCCAAAGGCGCCGGTAAATGAATACACTAAGTAGAATAAGTAACCCGGAATTTCAGCTCGATTTAAATCTAATAACCTTGATGCCCGACTGTGGACATACTCATCCGGAAAAACACTCGGGAACATATACCAGGATCTTGCGACCAGAAAAACGAATATTGTTGCCAATACCGCCAGAAAAAGTGCGTGACTGGCAATATTTGATCTATAATTGAAGTCTATCTTCCTCATTTAGTCCCGAGTTGGTACCAAAGACCTGTCAAAGTATTTCTGAACGGCCTGCTTCGGTGTGCTCATCACGTCATAGGAAAAAAATGATAGCATCAGTTGGATTCCGAGAAGAATTGGTAATGCGGCCAACATGACCGTACCAGCTGTTTGGGGAATACCTGTAATTGAGGATACGTACCAAGAGTATATCCCAAATATTAACCCTCCGAATATAAAAATCAATCCAAGGAGTAGATTGAGCGTGGCAACGGAGAAGTCTCTGAGAAAATAATTATAAAAAATTCGCTTTATCATGTTTCGCTTGTGCTTATAGAGAAACTCACCCACAATCCTCGAGATTTTCAAGCTACTGTTTTCGTCGCCATATTTTGCCGCCATTGGCACATCTTTGACTAAAGCTCGAAAGGTGTTCAACCTGAATAATACATCAGATTCAAAAAAATATCGGTCGCTTACTTTATCCCAAGGAATTACTGAAACCAGATTGCCATGAATTGCTGTGTAACCGTTCGTGGGATCAAAGATGTCCCAGTAGCCAGTTGAGAGTTTATTCATGAATGAGAGTACTGCATTGCCAATCAGCCTGATTTTTGGCATACTCTGTAGAGTCTGCAGATCAAAAAACCGATTCCCTTTTACGTAATCAGCCTGGCCAGCGATGATTGGCGCAATCAGACTCTCTAAGTATTCCGGATTCATCTGTCCATCACCGTCCATTTTGACTAAGATGTCTGCCCCATCTGCTAATGCGGTAAGGTATCCCGTTTTTACAGCACCACCGACACCCTTGTTTATTTCATGAAACAGGACTTTAACTCTGCCGTCACTGGTAATGCCGGACACATGTTGGCCAGTATTTTCGGGGCAGGCATCATCTACGACATAAATTTTCTCTACAAGCGTAGGTATCCCTTCAATTACAGTAGCAATCGTTGCGCGCACTCGGTAACAAGGTATGATAACGGCAATTCTAGGCATTAGTGGGGCGTAAGAGTTTACTTGATAGTCGATATGCGAGCACCGCCACCAAATAAGCAGCGGCAATTATCGAAAATATCATGCTAAAGTAATTAAAAAGCAGCCAACCATCGTCAAAAAGCGGTATCCACAATGTTGTGAATGCAAGAATACTGAGCGCCGCTGAAACCGGCTCTCTACTCTTGGATAGCACTAGCATTGAGGGAATTGCAAATATGAACCGATATGCCCAATTTGAAGTTACCAAAGATGTAAGCGTCACAATTAGAAGAGAAACCATCACAAGCTGCCAATTTCTGAGTTCGCTTTCGTTTTCAATCTTCTTTACTTGAAGCTCAAATGGCTTTGACATGTAGATATACAAAGCAGTCAATAACACAAGCAGGCCAAAAATCACATAAAGAATTAGCTTAGAACTTACGTGACTGCTAACCCAAGGTATCATGATAAAAGAAGGCACACCAAAAGAAGCCAAGTAATGTTTTTGAGTTCTCGAATCGAGGATTGGAAGTTCAGACACAGTTAAGAAAATTAATGGGGAAAATAATAATACAGGAAGAATATGATTCCATTCATAGTTAGGCTTTTTTAAATTGACTAATCCAAGAAGTCCAAAAAATGGAAAAATCTTCAAGACACCAGCAAATGAAATAAAGGCAGATGTGATTAAAGTTGATTTTCTTAACAGAATAAATGGGGCAAACGTGAAAAAGAAAACAAAACCATCATTATTACCCCTCTCAATTAGCAGTAAAAAAACAGGTGAAAAAATTACAAGTGGTAATAAAATAATCTGGAACTTGTATATCAAAGCTAACACCGTTAATGATGCCAATATTGCGTTCAAACGCCACACAAACATAAAATCCTGCTCAGACTCACCCCCAATGATTGAGTATAAATGAACCCATATTGATGGATAGTTCAAGCTGTGGACGATAGCTGAGGGGTATATTTCCTTTACTTCTTTAGCATCGGTAACACATTCACTTGCAGCTAGATAATCCTCTCTATTCTCACGGCAAATATAAGCCATCTGAATATTTCGCAAGTCTGCCCCCGGGTACTCGTAAGCTGGTACACCAAAGTTTGAATACCTTGACTGCCAGTTATCCACATCAACGAATACAAAAAAGTACATGAAACAACCGTAGACTAAACTCGTGTAAATGAACCTGATTTGTTTACTATTGATCTTCAAAATCTCAGCCTTGAAAATATTAACCGCGGCATCAATTTCACCCCCAACATGATCCATCTCCAATATGCAGGCACATAAACTATTGCTAAGCCTCTGGCTATACTTTCGGTTATTCTAGAAGCAATAGCTTCCGGACTGCTTACTAACATTTTTGGCATTAGTTTTCCTTCGGTCATAGGAGTAGCAATAAGTCCAGGTCGAATATCCGTTAACGTCACATTGCTACGAGACAACCGAACACGCAGTCCTTCACAAAACGTTGAAATCGCAGCTTTCGAGCTGCCATAGATGTAGTTCGAGCGGCGGCCCCTATCCCCAGCTACAGACGTTATAACACCAATATTTCCACTTCCCTGATTTTCAAGCACCGACGCTACCTCCGTCAACAATACAATGGTTGAAACGGCATTCAAGTTCAGGCTATTCTCAACGGCTCGTCCATCATTTTCTATCATCGACTGGTCTGGCAACTCTCCATGCGCTATAAGTACAATGTCGATTTGTCCCAATGTCTCAATTGCAAATGCAACTGTTTCCTTCAATGTCTGAGTCTGATTTGCATCTGTAATGATCGTGGCAACAGAACTAGCACCACGAATTTTTAAATCTTCCGCAACAAGCCTAAGTCTTTCAGGATTACGGGCACACAGCACAAATTCATATCCCTTTTGGGCCCATAACCGTGCGCATGCTGTCGCGATAGCAGATGTTGCACCATAGATGTACACTTTCTTCATTTGGTTACCCTCGCCCAAAAACTCGATAGGATGGCTGGATCTCGCAATGTATTCAATTCCATCCATTTGGGGTAGGCTGTTTGAAACATCTCGGCAGACATCTGTGCATCTTTTGCAGGGTACAAACGACCGGATGCTTGCTTTACAACTTCGTTGAGTTTATCAAGTAGCTTCGGCTGCAGCATTGTTGACTGAGGGAAGTCTATTGCTAGCGTCATCCCAGGCTTGGGAAAAGAAAGCAATCCAGGGGATGGAATGTCGCCACATCGCTTCAAAACCACCAAAAATGAACCAATTCCAGACTTTGAAATTGTCGCGAGCAGTTCAGGTATTGCCTTTTCAGCATCTCTTGAAGGAATAAGGCATTGATATTGTTGGAATCCGCCTTTCCCATAGGCCCTATTCCAGGATAGAATGCGATCTAGTGGATAAAAGAATTGCTCATAATGCATAGTGGATGTTGATCTTGTAGGAGAGGCTACCCTCCAATAAAGTGTATTGAACGCTTTTACAGATAAACTGTTAATCAGCGAGAATGGCGACGTGAAAGGGACTGTAAAAGGGCGGCCATTCTTTATCTCCAACTTGCCATCTACACAAAAATTTCCAGCTATATAAATACCTCTTCCTAGCCTTTCGCCGGAAGTTGTGCAGTCGACCCATGAGACTGAGAATTCGTTTTGGTTGTCTAACTCGTTAGATACTTGAAAATATTCAGAGATGGAACCGAACCTTGTCTGGACCGTACTTACATTTGTGGATTGTATTCGTTGCAATGATATGCTCGCCCAAGTAATAATACCGGTCAAGCCCAATCCACCAATGGTAGCCTTATAGAGATCCGCATTGGTTTCGCTATTACATACTAACTGTCCGAAATCAGACCGGAACAAACCAAATTCAAGGACAAAGCATCCAAATGTGCCTTTTACATGGTGGTTTTTGCCATGCACATCGTTTGCAATAGCGCCACCCAAAGTAACGAACTTAGTTCCTGGCGTAACGGGCAAAAACCAACCTTTTGGTACGATAATCGATAAGATATCATCTAATGAAATGCCCGACTCAGCTATAAAAATTCCTCGAACTTCATCAAAGTGGATTACACGATTCAGATTTGTTAGCCGCATAGAGACACCGCTCGCAGACAGACAACTATCACCGTAACTCCGACCTAATCCTACTGGAAGAGTAGACCCAAACTTCCCAACTTGATTTCCTAACACTGCTGGCAGTTGGTCACTCCAATGCACATCAGTCACATTTTGTTTGATCTTTGGATAGTTTCCCCATGATGCAAATGTTGAGTCGCTCATGTAGCCATCCAAAATATCACTAACACAAAAGTGCCCACGATTAAACTCCCTTTGTCTTTGAGAGCAAAAACTAGTGGATCGTTCGTTATAAGACCTCTATTTGCCAGCATCCAAATTCTGGTGATCCAATAGAGCATAACAGGACAGGCTAACCATATCAGTTGTGGCCACCGATATAGTTCAGACGCACTAAGATCATTAATGTATAGGGCCAATACCGCAACAGCGATATATCCCGATGCACTTCCCATGGATGCAATCATGTTAGTGTCTTCCATAATGTACCCACGACCGTAAATTGAGTTATCTAATCCTTGTTCACTCATTTGACGCAACTCAGCAAATCGTTTCACCATTGCTAAGCTGAAGAAGATGAACATTGAGAATGCCAATATCCAAAAAGTTAACTCTAGACTTGTTGCCACCCCTCCTGCGATAATTCGAATTGTGTAGAGCAAAGCCAATGTGACAACGTCTAATATCCAATATCTTCTGAGCAGGTATGTATAAAGGGTTGTGATTAGTAAATAGCTGATCGTGACAAGAAAAAACTCTAGACCAAGTAAACCGAATGCTGCGCCGATCGATATGCCTATAAGTATCAAAGCACCTGAGAAACCTGCCTGAATCGACAAATTGCCGGAAGCAATGGGTCTGTTTCGTTTGGATGGATGTAATTTATCTTCATTAACATCCTTGATATCGTTCAGTATGTAAACAGCCGAGGCCAAAAAACAAAATATCGTGAACGCTGCAACTGCTTTGATTACTAGGTCGAGATTAGTAACCTCATGAGCTGCAAGAAGTGGGATGAATATCAACAAGTTTTTTGGCCACTGATGCACACGCAATGCACCAGACCAAACTCGAACCGTCGATATTTTATTTGAGCTATCTGACATATCTGAAAGTAAGATCAATCAGGCAACCTTGAAAGCATTTTACGTGCTTTCTAAACCATCACAAACTCACATCCTTCTTCTTTCTTCTTTCCGCTAACCCCGAATAAACTCCGCCTTGAGCTCGGTCCAGCTGTATTCGGGGTTGGTGGCGATGTCGGTCCAGTTTGAGATGCTCCACAGACCGGAGGAATTGGTGCGCATGATGATGATGAACTGGCCCGTGATACGGTTGGGCACGCGCGAGGCCGTGTTGCGGTTGGTATTGACGACCAGGGCGTAGTCGGCGATCACACGGTGCTCGGTGGGCGACAGGTCGTCCCGTCGCTGGATGTCGAGGCTCAGGCTGTGGCCGGTCAGATTCTCGGCGGCCGAGGCGAGGTTCTTGAAGTAACGGTCTTCCTCGATGCGACCCCATCCGCTCCATAGCGACGGATCCCCGATGTTGCCCTGTCCCGCCGGCTGAAAAGTGAAATCGGTCGCCGACAGACAGTTCAAGTAGTTGATGGCGTTCATCTCGCGCACCGAATTGCTCAGGTTCTCAAGCACCGCGTTGGGGGTGTCGGGCTGGATGAACACACCGCCCGTGCCGATCAGCGGATCCTCAGGCTCGCGCGTGGCGAAAAGCTCGCAGCCAGACAAGAGCAACGGCAAGAACAAGAGCAAGAGCGGGCGCAAGAGCAAGATCAACGGCAAGAGCAAGCCACCTACTTGCCTTTGACTACCGTCCCATAATTTGGATGTCCCATTATGCATGCTCAATTGCCAAAAAATTTCTTATTCCTAAATGTACCAAACTCAAAACTTCCGCGCCCGCCCTTGCTCTTGTTCTTGTTCTTGCTCTTGCTCTTGCTCTTGCTCTTGCTCTTGCTCTTGCTCTTGAATCCGTACCGCCAATCCAATGGACGGAAGCGTCAACGCAACGCTCCGCAGCTGGATGGCCCGGTTCTGGAGCTGCCCGTCGGCGCCGCCGCTGTACACGAGGTCGTCGACGATGGGGCAACCGACGTCGCGAAGGTGGATGCGGATCTGGTGGGTGCGCCCCGTAACAGGCTCGCAGCGCACGAGGCTCGTCCGTTCATAACGCTCCTCGACCCAAAATCGCGTGACGGCCTCGCGCGCGCCTGGACCGTCGCCCGAATCGAAGACGAAGCCCTGCCTGCGGAAGATGGGACGGTCGACGGTGAACACGTCCAGTTCCGGCGACCCCTCGACGAGCGCGTAGTACACCTTGGTGGCCCCCTGCACGAAGGCTTCGGTGGCGGCGCGTGCGAACGCGGAGGTGCGCGCAAGCACGATGAGCCCGGAGGTGACGGCGTCGAGGCGGTGAATGGTCTTCAGCTCGGCATACCCCATCTCATCCAAAATGGCGAGCAGGGTGTTTCGGTGGTAGCGTCCACCCGAGTGAACCGGCATGGGCGCCGGCTTGTCGACGGCAAGATAGTCGGGTGTAACTTCGTGGATGCGCACGGCGTCGGGCACGGCAGGCTCGACCACCCGCTCGTTGGTGACACCCACGGTCTGGTTGAAGCGGATGTGCACGCCGGCCTGCACGGGTGCGTCGTCGAGGCGCACGAGTCCGGCGGCGATGCGCCGGCTCCAAGTTTCGGCCGTGTGGTAGGGGAACCGGCGGGCCAGCAGATCGACGAGGCGTTCGCCGTGCTCGGTGGGCTTTACGCGGAAACGGTACGTGTACGGGTAAGGCTCAACGATCCGTACCCGGCTCGCCGGATGAGTGGGCTGGCTCATTCTGGAAGTATTTGTACCAGCGACGGAAGGGGATGAATTTCTGCTCGCGCTCAAGCGGACGCCGGGCGGGGCTCTTCATGCAGGGCTCGCTGCAGCATCCCTCGTATTTGTCGATGGCGTCCTTGCACACCACGAACAGCTTGTTGCACTCCATGTTGGCACAGTTCACGTAGGTGTCGGCCGGCATGCCCGACAGCTCGCACTGCGCAATGGGCTCGGTCTCGTCGGGGTTGACGGGCACCGACATGCGGTCGTCGAACACGAAGCACTTGCCCTTGAAGTGGGCGCCACCCTCCTCCTTGCCGTAGGTGAGGATGCCGCCGTGCAGCTGGTTCACGTCTTCGTAGCCCTTCTTCTTCATGAGCACGGAGAACACCTCGCAGCGGATGCCGCCGGTGCAGTACATCAGCACCTTGGTGTCTTTGGGGATGTCGGCCTGTTCGACCCACTGCGGGAAGTCGTAGAAGTTCTCGAGGTCGGGCAGGATGGCGCCCTCAAAATGGCCGATCTTGCTCTCGTAGTTGTTGCGCACGTCGATGAGCACATAGGGCTGTCCCGACTCGAGGGTTTCGCGCCACTCACGGGGCGTGAGGTGACGTCCGCCCTCGGCGGGATCGAGGGGCATGTCGGCTTTGAGGGCCACGATTTCGCGGCGCACCTTCACGGCCAGGCGCGCGAAGGGGATGAAATCGCTGTCGTCCTCCTTGAACTCGGTCTCCTCGAAGCCTGGTTCGGCACGGAGGGCCTCCTTGTAGGCCTCGGTGGCATCCAATAATCCGGCCACCGTTCCGTTAATGCCCTCGGCACTCACATAGATGCGTCCCAGCAGCCCAAGCCGCTTGCACAGTTCATACTGACGGTCGCGCAGCCCCTGCGGATCGGCCACGGGTGTGAAGTTGTAATAGAGAAGGACACGGTACGATTGCGACATGGCTCTGTGCTGTTGGATGCAATTATGTATATTGGTAAGATGGTTCCACGTTGCCACCAAACCCTCCCTCTGGGCGTAGGTGAGCATAATTCGGACTGAAATATACGCATTTTCGATTTCTGAAATGATCAGCAACACGTACTACTGCGAAAGCAAGAACAAGAACAAGAACAAGAGCAAGAACAAGAGTCTCGTTCGGGGATTGGCTGCCGGAGGGAACAACTTCTTGTTCTTGCAGTTGCTCTTGTTCTTGCTCTTGCCGTTGTTCTTGCTCTTGACCTCATCGCCGGTAAGCGCTCAGGATGTGGCCGTTGAGCGCGCGACGTTCCGTGACTGGGTAACCGCAGGCCGAGACCATCCGGGTATACTGGCCATCGAACGCGACTTGGCCGAGGGACGCATCAGCCGACGCTTTGCCGTCGAGCAGCAGCTGCGCCTCATCGCAGCCCCGCAGACCGTAGCCGCCAAGTACGCCGACGGTCGCGAGCCTGTCGGCATGAAATGCCTCACGCCGCTGCTGATGGAGGCCGAACAGCTGGGTATTGAGACGGGCGAGATTTTGGGGGCTGAGTCGGGAACCGAGAGCATCCAGAATGAGGAAAAGAAACTGATATCACCGATGGGGCTGTTCGAAATCTCGTACTACCACACGGGAACGCACGCGATCGACAGCACCGACTCCGATGCCAGCGGCATTGCCGACTACGCCGAGATCACCGCCCTGGCGGCCGACTCGAGCTACCGCCACATGGTGGGCACCCTGGGATTCAGGGATCCGTTCCCCACAAAGAACAAGCCCATCCGCATCAACATACGCTCGTTGTCGTCTGGCGTGTACGGTTTTGTGAGCTCCTTCACGCTTCCCACGGCGGCCATATCGGTGCAGGCCAACTACGACCGTCCACAGTTTATCAAGAACGACGACGACAACAAGGCCATCGGCGCCCTGAAGGTGACGGTCGCACACGAGCTGAAGCACATCCTGCAAAGTGTGATCATCGTACCGGGCATGAATCCGTACAGCTGGATCGAGATGGACGCCACGCTGATGGAGGAAATCGTGTATGACAACGTGAACGACTACTATAACTATCTGAACAATTCGGTGTCGGTGTTCGGCAACCCCTCGCGCTCGGTCATCCCCGGCAACTACTACCACTCGTCGTGGGCGCTGTATTTTTCCGAGAGGTTGGGGATGGACTTCTGGGTGGACGTATGGAGCCGCATTCAAGCCCAGCTTCCGACGCCAAACAAGCTCACCGCCATGGAAGCTGTTGCTATGGAGCGGGGCACCACCATGGCCCGCGAGGTGACCCGCAACTACCTGTGGCACCTGGCATCGGGCCCG
>CAYZWQ010000050.1:0-15494 GCA_964481355.1 uncultured Chitinophagales bacterium | reverse complement strand
CGTGCACCGTCGAAGCGCGCCAGATTTGAGGATGCCTCTGCAGTTGCCAGTATATAATATGTTGCTATGGCGTACTCTGTATATGGTAGCCGCAATGGCACGAGCACGGCCCCGTCTTTTTCGAGGCTGCTCATTAGACCTTCGATCGATGACCGAATTTCAGGATCTAGGCCTTCTCCAAAATACTCCTCCGGCACACCGATCGTTAGCGGACCTTCGGGGTGTTTGGCAGCCGCAACATAATCGTCAACAGGTGCAAGCGAGGTGGTGCCGTCATTTTTGTCACGCCCTGCAAGAACCCCGAGAATGAGTGCCGTATCCTCTACCGAGTTGGCAAAAGGGCCAATGCTGTCGAATGAGGACGCGTAAGCAATGAGGCCGTAACGTGAAACTCTGCCGTAACTTGGTTTCAGACCTGTCACCCCGCAATATGCGGCGGGCTGACGGATGGATCCTCCCGTGTCGGATCCAAGAGCAGCATTGACGAAACCGGCAGCAACGGCGGCGGCACTTCCACCCGAGGAGCCCCCGGCCACACGGGTGGTGTCGGCTGGGTTTTTCACCGGTCCGTAGAACGAGTTCTCATTCGACGAACCCATGGCGAACTCGTCCATGTTGCATCGTCCAACGATCACGGCATCTTCTGCGAGCAGCCGGTCAATCACGGTTGCATTGTAGACGCTCTTATAGTTGGAGAGCATCTTGGACGCTGCCGTTGACATGGAGCCATCCATTACGATGGCCTCTTTGATGCCGAAAATTGCTCCGGCCAACTTACCGGCGTTACCTGAGGCAATCTTTTCCTGGATACGCCCCGCCCTCTCCATCGCCTCTTCGGGCAACAGGCTGGTCATGGCGTTGATCTCAGTATTTCCGGAAGCTATTGCAGACAGGCTGCGTTCGACAAGGTCGGGTAGCGTGGTCTTACCGCTCAGTAAACTCGAGCGCGTAGATGATATATCGACTGGCAAGAAGTGAATGCGTTTGTTAGGAGGATGTGCTGTCTTTTGGGCTTTCCTTGGAATTCTCCTTGGTCTCGCCCTTCTCGATCTCTTTTTTGATTTCGGTTGTGGCCCTGCGGAATTCGCTTATTCCTTGGCCCAGACCGCGTGCCAACTCGGGAATTTTCTTCGCACCGAAAAACAGCAGGACTGCCAGTGCGATGATGATCCACTCCAATCCACCGGGCATACTCATAACTGATTCCTTTACAGCGAGTTTTGATTATGCAATACATTTTTGGTATTGTCGTTACAGCCACAAAATACGAAATCTTTAACGAACTAGGTTACCGTTTTTTTTGTTATCATTGCCCAAATAGGACACGGACGTACTACACACGCACAACGAACAAAATCAGCATACATATGTATTGGACTATCGAATTGGCCGCCACTCTCGAGGAAGCTCCATGGCCTGCTACGCGCGGTGAATTGATCGAATTCGCTGAACGCAACGGGTGTCCCCAGCAAGTGCTCGACAACTTGTATGAACTGGATGAGGAAGACGACACTCCCTACGAGAGCATTGAGGAGATTTGGCCCGACTACATCATGAAGGAAGACTTTTTTCATGGCGAGGAGGACGAAGGCTTCGACTACGATGATGTTTGACGAAAGACCTCAGCAATTCACTTCCAAAGACAGCCCCCTCCTTTAGGGGCTGTCTTTTTTGTTTAAACCCGCACCATTTGAAGATCAGGCGGAAATATCTTTACACACTGAGTGGCTTCATCCTTTTGGTCGCTGTACTTGGCATATGCGTACCATCTGCCGTTGCACAGGTGCAGGTCACTTCGGAAGACACGACGTTGGTGGTTCGGAAACTTCGTTTTTCAGGCAACCGGTTTGCTTCATCGTCGGTTCTGGAAACGATTGTGCGATCTCGGACGAACAGGGAATTGTTCGGCATAGGAGGTTTCACCCCTTGGTACTGGCTATGGAAAGCAGCGCCAAAAATAGGAGAGGCTCCCGCACGACTCGACAGGAACACCATGTCGAACGACTTGCAGCGGATAACCGAGTACTACCGTTCAAACGGCTACCTTGAGGCAAGCGTAAGGTCGAGCACCGTGGAGTATAGGAAGGGCAAAGTCGAAATCAGCTTCATCATCGAAGAAGGCAAGCCAAGCTTCGTGAGGAACGTATTCTACTCGGGTTTACCTGCATTCGACAACGAGGGTGTGACCGATCGATTCTACAGATCCAGCATCATGAGGGGTCGCCAACTAGACGACACATCGTTCACTTACAACCGTCGACTCACCTTCGAGAACATCACCCTGGAACGTGAACGGATCATCAACTTCCTGAAGGACCAAGGGCATGCGTCGGCGCAAAACGATTCGGTGACGGCCGAACTCAGACGCGATCCCGACGACATCAACCAGATCGACCTCCTTTTCAGGATTAGGCCCGGAAGGATCTATCATTTCTCGGACGCCGAGGTGCGGGTCGTAGCCGACACGGAGACTGGAAGCAGCGGATTACTCGAATCAGACACCCTCCGCACTGAACCATCCGTGATCCCTCCCAACACGCTCACCCTTGTGAGGGACCCTGCCAGCCGTGTTGACTTCTCCACCCTTGAGGATCGGCTTGTGTTCAGGCCGGGCGAGCGGTTCAATCAATCGAAATATTTGCGAAGTGTGAGCAGGTTCCAGGAGCTCGGAACTTTTTCGGTGCGAAGGTTTTCGCTCAATTCAGACGGCGGCCTTCCAAATTTCCAGGCCGATTCATTGCCTGTTCTCATCGAGCTGCAGGCGCTTCCCCGCCATCGGATTGGCCTTGACCTGTTCGGATTGCAACGCTATGGTTTCGGCGCCGGTGCAGGAGTGAGGTACGTCAACAACAACGTGGCCGGTGGGGCCGAAAATTTGGAGCTGGCGCTGCGCGGAAGCTTTGAAATTTTTGACCAATCCCTACTAAATGCTTTCGAGACATCCGTGCGATATGCATTGCCGCGCTTGATGTTGCCATTCCGGTCACTAAATGATAATCCAAATTTTATCGATTCTCGCACCAGTTATTCGATAAGCTACAATCAGGTAAGGCAGCTGAATTTCAACGTCAACGCAAACATTGCACTGAACAACCGGTTTGAAATTCGGCACACACCCAAACTGAGCAGCACCCTCGACCTTTTCGACATCGAGCTCATCGACGCCACAGCCACTCCCGAGTTTATCGATCAGCTCGACGAGCGGTTCCAAAGTAATCCACAGCTAATTGTCTTCATTTTGGAGGACTTCAGGCCACAGGTAAGTTCCGTCATCAGATACTCGTTGCGAAGGATGAACACCGACATCATCAAACGGAACTATGGCTCGTACCAGGAGTACACGGTCGAGTCTGCTGGCCTCATCCCCTATCTGAGCGACCGTTTTTTGGTGACGCCCGACACGTTGGAGGGAGATCTGCCGGGAATCTACCTGCGAAGCCTTGACTATACCCAGTACATCAAGTTTACGGCCGATTATCGAAGATATAAATCGCTGTCTCCTACCTCCACCCTTGCGTACCGAGGATTCTTCGGCACCGCCTTCGCGTATGGAGTCAAAGATGTCATACCCATCACCCGCAGGTTTTTTGCGGGAGGCAGCAGCGACATCCGTGGTTGGGCTCCGCTCAAGCTCGGTCCAGGACGCGCCCAGGACGACCTTGCGTTCAACGGTGGAGAAATCAAGCTTCTCGGCCAATTGGAGTACCGTCAGCGCCTCGTCAGGAATGTGCTCGGCGGCAACCTCGAGTCGGGCTACTTCCTGGATGCCGGCAACGTATGGTTGGCTCCACGCGGCGACTTCTCCCGGAGCGACCTCACCGGCAACACGTTCCGGTTCGACTCATTTGCGAAACAAATTGCCGTCGGCGCCGGTGCCGGATTACGAATGGACTGGGATTATGTTATCTTACGGCTCGACATGGCCTTCCGAATCCACGACTTAGAGCGCGGATGGCTCAACAATAAAAAAGCATACCTCCACTTCGGGGTAGGACACGCATTTTAGCCGATATGCTGAACAATCCCTTGCGCAAGTACCGACGGCAAGCCGAGATCGTGTTCAAATCACGCTTCCTGTCGCGTTTGGCACTCCATGAGCGATATGAGTTCCTTCAGCTGTGCCACAGACGCAACTACAAGGCCGGTGAATACATATACTACCAGGGAGATCCAGGCACCGGGATGTACTTCATTGAGGAAGGAATGGTGAACCTGATCGTCGAATCATCCGATGACGAGGGCAACAAGCCCATGTTCACACTCAGCCCGTCCGACACATTCGGCGCACTGTCGGTAAGCTATGAGATACGGCGCATGTCATCGGCCCAATGCGTCACCGACTGTACCCTGCTAGGATTCTTTCGGCCCGACTTTGAAACCCTGCGTGACCGCCACCCCGTCATCGCCATAAAATTCATGGAGGTGGTGGCCATGATTGCAGTAAAACAGTTGGAGCAAACGACGAAGCGCCTTCTCGCCGCAACGGACCTTCCCACCGCATACTCGCTCCAGTTCGACACGTACAAGTACCAAGAAGAAAACGGCAAGAGTTGAATCAGTCTGAAACATCTGCCAAAAAGGGCCAAATCATACCCCTGAAAATCGAGAGCGCTGCTTATGGCGGCAAGGGCATCGGGTTTGTCAACGGCAAGGCCTGCTTCGTGCCTAACACGGCTCCCGGCGACGAAATCCTGGCACGCATCACCAAAAAGCGCACTTCCCATCTGGAGGGCAAGCTCATTGAGGTGATACGACCGTCCAAAAACCGCATCAGCCCCCTTTGCAGCCACGCTGAGGTTTGTGGCGGCTGCTCCTGGCAGCACACCCCGTATGATTTTCAGGTGGAGTTTAAACGGCAGCATGTCGAAGATCATATGCGACGCATCGGCGACATCCAGGATGTGACGGTCAGTCCGGCGCTGAGCTCCGATCGTCCCTTTTACTACCGCAATAAAATGGAGTATTCCTTCGGCGACCGCAGGTGGTTAACCGACGAAGAAATCGCAACGGGCGACTCTTTCGACAAGCACTCTTTGGCGTTGGGACTTCATGTGCCCGGCAGGTTTGACCGGGTGCTCAACCTCAACGAATGTCACCTGCAGGACGCCAGGTCGTTCCAGGTGATGGATGCCTTGAGGACGTTTTCCATCGACAATGGCTTTCAGCCTTATAATGTCATCAAAAAAGAAGGATGGCTTCGGCATCTTGTAATGCGCAACTCCCTCTCGACTGACGAGTGGATGGTGAACGTCATGACCTTTTTCAGGGACGCAGTTGCCATGCAACGTATTGTGGAGCATTTAGTTGACAGATTTCCTTTCATAACGACGATCGTAGAGTCTCTGAATGAGACATGGTCGCCCACCGCGTACGACGCCGAGGAAATCATTCATGTGGGTCCGGGCTTCATTACTGACAGCATAGGGCGGTTTTCGTTTAGAATTCACCCAACCACATTCTTCCAAACCAATACGGCACAAGCACAACGCCTCTTCGAGACGGCAATCGATTTTGCAGGCATTTCGGGCGGAACCATCTACGATCTATACTGTGGTGTGGGCACCTTGAGCTTGTTTGCATCAGAGAAAGCCGATCGTGTTGTAGGCGTTGAACTTAATCCTCAGTCGATCGTGAATGCCGAGGTCAATGCTCACGACAATGGTGTCGATAATGCCTTTTTCCGTACGGGCGATGCCAAGGATACCTTTTCAGATTCGCTCCTCAGCGAGTTTGGCACGCCTGATGTGTTACTCACCGATCCTCCACGCGCTGGTATGCATCCCGATGTGGTGCAACGCATTAACCAGCTTGATGTTCCAACGGTTGTATATGTGAGCTGCAACAGTGCCACGATGGCTCGCGATTTGGCGATGATGGCCGACACTTATGAGATCACACACATCCAGCCTGTCGACATGTTCCCACAGACGTATCACATCGAAACCGTTGCCAGATTGGTTTCAAGAAAATCCAGTCCATGAAAGTGGGAGTGATCGGGTCGGGGATCGGTGGATTGTCGGCCGCATGCGAGCTGGCCAAGGACGGCCATGATGTGACGGTATATGAGAAAAATGCCATGCCGGGCGGCAAACTTGGTGAGCTGGTCATCGACGGATTTCGATTTGACACTGGGCCAAGCCTATTCACCATGCCCTTCGTCGCCGAAGAGCTGTTTGGGTACTGCGGTTTCAAACTGCAGGATTTCCTGCACTTGCAACCCCTTACCCCCCTGTGCAGATATACCTATGCCGACGGTACGGTGTTCGACAGTTTTGAAGACCGCGATGAGGCGGTAAGCGCAATTAAGGAGCTATCCGACCCGGACAGTCGAGCCTACTCGGCATTTTTGGATCACGCCTCAACATTATATTCACGAACGGCTCAGTCGTTCATTTTCAATCCGTTAGCCGATGTTCGAGATCTGAGGTCGCTGCGCTGGTGGGACATGCTCCGAATCGACGCCTTCACAACCGTGAGCGACCGTATAGACAGGACGTTTGAGTCTGACTACATGCGGATGTTTTTCAAGCGATTCACAACCTACAATGGGTCGAACCCATGGCAAGCACCGGCAACCCTGAATGTAATACCACATGTGGAGCTTAATCAGGGTGGCTACTACGTGAAAGGCGGATTATATAGGATCGCGGAAGCACTGGTAAAAATGGCTGATATGCTGGGCGTGAAGTTCCACTACCAGGCTTTGGTTCAACAAATTGGCCACCAATCCGGCCAGGCAAAATACCTCCTCGTCGATGGCTCCATCGTAGAGCATGACCTCATCGTCTCCAATTCGGACGCCACGCACACGTACACAAAACTGATTTCAGATGAAGTGATCTCAGCTCAGAAGAAGGCACATCTTGCATCGGTCGAGCCATCCTGCAGTGGCTTTGTGCTCCTGCTGGGAATCGATCGAACGTATGATCAGCTCGTGCACCACAATATTTTCTTCTCTTCGGATTACAGGCGGGAGTTTGACGACATTTTCAAACGTGGCAAACTGCCTACAGATCCAACCATCTACGTAGCCAACACATCCTATTCTGATCCTAATCATGCCCCCAGCGGTGGGAGCAATTTGTTCATTTTGGTCAATGCGCCGTGGGTGCGCGAACATTCTGAAATCAGTGAAGCCGATGTGGAAGCCTACGCCGAAAAAATCATGTTGAACTTGGCAGGTCACGGCCTTAGAGGTCTAAAGGCCTCTGTTCAAGTGCAAAAGGTTCTCTCACCGTCCGATTTTCAGAGTTTGTGGCTATCCAACAGGGGCAGCATCTACGGCACATCGAGCAACCACAGGCTCGCAGCGTTTCTGCGGCCACGCAACAGATCTCCATTTCTTCGAAATTTGTACCTTGTGGGTGGCAGCACTCACCCTGGCGGGGGTATCCCGTTGGTGATGCTTTCCGCCCGGCATGCATGTGAGTTGATCAGGCGTGATCATGCCCTATGATGTAATTCAAAAGGAGGATTCATGAATCCATGGACCATGGAGGTGTCGTTCGGGGCTGTAGCTCTCGACATGGCTGTTATTGGCATCCTTTTGCTGGTTGCCACCTTGATCCGCCGTTATGTACCCATGGTGCAGCGGTCACTCGTGCCCAACAACATCGTCGCCGGAATTTTGGCACTGGCATTAGGTGCTGTGACAACAGGAGTTGTCTCGACTGAACGGATGGGTATATATGTCTACCACTTGCTGGGTTTGACGTTCATCGCGGTCGCTATGAGCAAGCCCAGGTCATCTTCCGGCATGAGCCCCATGCACACAGGAATGATGTTCATCGCCACCTATTTGGTGCAGGGAATCATAGGCATGTTCATTACCCTCGGGCTGGTTTATAGCATCATGCCAGACCTGTATCCTGGTTTTGGAATGCTCATGCCACTCGCATTCGGAATGGGTCCGGGCATCGCCTATTCTGTTGCGAGTAACTGGGAGCCCGCAGGTTTCACTGATGGAGGAATTGCCGGACTCAGCATCGCCGCGGCTGGTTTTGCATTCGCATATATCCACGGCATCTACTGGATGCGAAAGGGAGTGCGTGATGGCCTGTCTTCATTGATCTCGAAGGACGCCCCTCTTCCAAAAGAGTTGCTCACAGGGCTGCTTCCCGAGGAGAATCGACCTGTAGCAGGCCATCAGACCACGGCAAGTGAGGCCATCGAATCACTCACGATGCATTGGAGCCTAATCGGAATGGTCTACGGACTGACATGGCTACTTCTTTCGGGGGTAGCTGAGGTTATGACCTCATTGGGTGCAGGATCCGAACTGAATACGCTGTGGTCGTTTCATTTTATATTCTGCAGCGTGCTGGGTATTTTCACCCGCCGTCTCGTCGATCATTTCGACATGGGTCATCACATTGACGAAGGCTTGATGTCAAGGACCGGCAATCTATTCGTTGACGTGATGATAACGGCCAGCTTGGCTGGAATTTCCGTCGCCGTTGTAGGAATGTACTGGTTACCAATCGTATTGTGCAGCATCAGTGCAGGAATCGCCACCTATCTGTTCATTCGACATGTAAGCAAGATCATTTTCAAAGACTGGGTGTTTGAAAGAACCATATCGGCTTACGCCGTCATGACGGGCACCATTCAATCGGGACTCGTCCTTCTGAGGGTGTTAGACCCCAAGTATGACTCGCCCGTGTCAATCGACCTTGTGTACGCAAGTGGCTTTGCTCTCGTTTTCGGATTTCCCCTGCTTTTTTTGGTGAACGCGCCGCTTACGTTCTTTTCTGACCTTCTCAGTGGCTACATATACAGTCTCGCAGGCATGATTGCATATGCGTTCGTCATTGGGGCAGGTTGGTTGCTGTTGAATCGAAGGGATAGGGTCGCCTAACCTATTGGCTGGTCCCGCCAGTCGGAATTTGGGTCACCCAGATGCACGACCTCCACGTTCGAAACCTTGCCGTCTGCCACGTCAAAACGCACTACGGTTCGAAGCGTGTGAAACCCGTGCCTGCCCGATGCACCGGGATTCATGTGCAACATGGGGCTGTACACCGGATCTCTGACAATCTTAAGGATATGGCTGTGTCCACAAATGAAAAGATCGGGGGCGTCCTGTTCGATCAGCGAGCGAATGGGCAGAGCAAGCCTTCCTGGAGCCCCCCCGATATGGGTCATGAACATATCGACGCCACCTCGTGTCAACCGTACCGTTGCAGGAAGCCTGCGCCGCACGTCTTGTCCGTCGATGTTGCCATATACACCGACGAGTGGCTTGAACGACTCAAGCTGATCTATGATCTGCTCATTACCCACGTCGCCAGCATGCCATATCTCGTCGCATATGTCGAAATGTTCGAAGACCTCAGGGTCAAGCCATCCGTGGGTGTCAGATATGAGTCCAATTTTCATCGAATTAGTAAACCGCTTGCGGGAAGTCGCTATCTTCCGGGAACATGAATATGAATCCAAGAATATAGCAACTCCAGCGATCAGGTTTTTTTTTCCGTGAAATGCAGCATCATCATAGTGACCTGGAACGGCCTGAGCTGGTTGAAAGCGTTCCTGCCTGGAGTGGCCGCATCGGCAACACCTGAGACCGAAATCATCGTGGCCGACAATGCCTCGACGGATGGTACTGCTAGTTGGGTTGCTGCCAGCTATCCCGAGATTAATGTAATGACGTTTGGGAAGAACTATGGTTACTGCGGGGGTAACAACAAGGCAGCCGAAGTGGCAAAGGGTGAAATTCTCATTTTCCTGAACAACGACGTGGAGGTCGAGGCCGGATGGCTTGAACCGTTGCTTTCGTCATTTCATGATAATCCAAGACTTGGCGCGGCGCAGCCAAAAATCAGATCTCACGGCGACAAATCCCGGTTCGAGTATGCAGGGGCGGCCGGAGGCATGTTGGACAAGTATGGGTACCCATATTGTCTCGGAAGAGTGTTCGACACCTGCGAAATCGACTATGGACAGTACGACAATGTGTCGAAATCCATTTTTTGGGCCAGCGGTGCCGCGATCGCCGTACGCAGGAACCTGTTTCTTGAAATGGGGGGCTTCGATGAGGACTTTCAGTTTCACATGGAGGAAATTGACCTGTGCTGGAAGATCAAACGCAAAGGATACACCATCTCCTGTGTGCCCGAGTCAGTCGTTTACCATGTAGGTGGAGGTTCGCTGCACTCGAGCTCGGCCCGGAAGTTGGCGTTCAACATGCGCAATAATCTTACCATGCTGTACAAGCATCTCCCAATGTGGAATTTTATCAACGTTTTCCTGGCCAGGATCGTGCTGGATGCGGCTGCCGCCCTTCGTGAGCTATCGAAGGGTAAATTTCGTCACTTTTGGGCCATCGCCTCTTCCCATGAGTATTTCATCTTCAACATCCGCAGGGATCATCGCAAGAGAACGGATCTCCTGAAACGAAATCTGCCGTTCCACACATCCGATTTATCGCCGTTTCTGCTGCCCTGGCATTATTTCGTGATGAAAAGAACCACCGTGGAGCAGCTGCCGCCATTGACCAAGAAAGTATGATGTCATTCTTGGATTCGGTACATTTATCACCATGATGAGAACTGTCGCCGGTAATATGATCTTAAGCCCTCCTGTCGATGAAGTGAGCGTATCTGAGCGCATTTCCCGTTTGGGCAAGCGAAGCATCAAAAACGAAACGAAACGATCTTGGTTGCGTTTGGCCATCACCATGATGGACCTCACAACGTTGGAAGGCAAAGACTCGGAGGGAAAGGTCATGCAGCTTTGCCGTAAGGCAATACGTCCTGCTCCTGACCATCCCGAAATTCCGTCCGTGGCCGCCGTTTGTGTCTATCCTCCTTTTGTGGGTCTTGCCAAGAAGACGTTAGGCAACTCTGGTGTGAAGGTGGCCAGTGTCGCGACGGCGTTTCCGTCGGGACAGGCCCCACTTCACTTGAAGTTGGAGGAAGTGGACCAGTGCGTAAGCGACGGTGCAGACGAGATTGACATGGTGATTTCACGCGGGGCATTCCTTCGCGGGGAGTACGATCGCGTGCACGATGAAATTGCTGCCGTGAAAGCGGCTTGCGGTCGTGCACATCTGAAGGTCATCCTCGAAACCGGCGAGCTTGGAAGTCTCGACCAGGTGCGCGTTGCCAGCGATATTGCCTTAATGGCAGGAGCAGATTTCATAAAGACCTCAACTGGAAAGGTACAACCCGCTGCCACTCTGGCGGTTACACTCGTCATGCTCGAAGCCATTCGTGACCATTATTATCGTAGCGGAAAGTACGTCGGAATGAAACCGGCCGGTGGAATCCGAGATTCGAAGACAGCTCTGCATTATCTGGTGACTCTTTCCGAAACCCTCGGTGACGATTGGATGACACCGGAGCTGTTCAGATTTGGTGCAAGCTCATTGCTTAATGACGTGCTGATGCAGCTGGTCAAAATGGACGACGGCGGCTGGTATCAAGGCTCCGATTATTTCACGGCTGACTAATGGATTGAAAATGTCCGAAAAAATTACCTCAGATATCAAACCACTGCGATTTTCGGCAACGTCGGGCTACGCCGATGCCCCTGAAAGCAGCAAGCATATTAAACTTGCCGACCGCTACAAGCTATTTATCGGCGGCAAGTTTGTCGACTCCCATGCCGACAATAGATTTGAAAGCATCAATCCAGCCACAGCCGAGATATTGGCCACCTTTTCGGAAGGTGACGAGAAGGATGTCGACCGTGCGGTGCAATCGGCTCGTAAAGCGTATGCATCATGGTCGAAACTGAGCGGCCTGAACCGGGGCAAATATCTGTACCGAATTGCCCGCATCATTCAGGAGCGTTCGCGTGAGCTGGCCATCGTCGAGAGTATGGACTCCGGAAAAACCATACGTGAGTCGAGAGACGTCGACATTCCACTCGTTGCGGCACATTTCTTTTATTACGCTGGTTGGGCCGATAAGCTTGACTATGCATTTCCTGGCAAAAAAGCTGCCTCTCTGGGTGTGGCGGCTCAAATCATCCCATGGAATTTTCCTCTATTGATGGCAGCGTGGAAAATTGCGCCGGCCTTGGCAGCCGGTAACACGGTGGTACTCAAACCGGCAGAAACCACTCCCCTGTCGGCCATGTTCTTGGCTGAGATCTTTCAGGAGGCCGAGCTACCCAGCGGTGTGGTGAATATTGTGACCGGTGCTGGAGGAACTGGCGCGTCACTGGTTCGTCATCCCAACATTGACAAAGTCGCATTCACCGGGTCTACCGACGTCGGTAAGAAGATCATGTATCAACTTGCTGGCACGAACATACCCTACACACTGGAATTGGGCGGCAAGGCAGCAAACATCATATTTGACGATGCGGCCCCCGACCAAGCAGTCGAAGGCATCATAAATGCCATCTTTTTCAACCAAGGCCATGTCTGCTGTGCCGGTTCTAGGCTTTTGGTCCAGGAAGGTATCGCCCCCAACATTATTCGAAAATTGCACGATCGTCTGCAGACCCTCGTTATCGGCGACCCCTTGGACAAAAACACCGACATCGGAGCCATTAATTCGGCGGCACAACTCGAGAAAATCAACCACTACATACGCTTAGGACAAGAAGAGGGAGCCACGCTCTATCAGCCCGAGACCCCCATTCCGTCGAAAGGGTTCTATTGCAGACCTACACTCTTTACGGATGTTGCACAATCGCATAAAATTACCCAGGATGAGATTTTCGGCCCAGTGTTGACGATCCAGACCTTCCGCACACCGGACGAAGCCATCGAGAAAGCCAATAACACTCCTTATGGCCTATCTGGTGGTGTTTGGACCGACAAAGGCGCCAAAATCTTCAAGTTGACAACCGCAATCAAAGCTGGCGTGATTTGGGCTAACACCTTCAACAAATTCGACCCAACGTCACCGTTCGGTGGTTATAAGGAAAGCGGCGTCGGTCGTGAGGGTGGCTTGCACGGACTTTCACCCTATGTGAGGTTATCATGACAATGGAATTGACTGTTAAAAAGACCTACAAGCATTTTGTCGGTGGACAGTTCATCCGTTCGGAATCGGGCAGAACGGATCGCGTGGTTGCCTCTGACGGCTCCTTCATAACGCATGTTTGTGCAGCGTCCCGAAAAGATCTGAGAGGGGCCGTCGAAAAGGCCAGGAAGTCGGCCACGTCTTGGGCCGGCAAGTCGGCTTATAACCGTGGCCAGATCCTGTATCGTATTGCAGAGGTACTGAACTATCGGAAAGCTGATTTTGTCGAAGAACTCATGATGGAGGGCTTCGGGAAAAAAAATGCCAACCAGGACGTCCAAAACGCCATTGACCTATGGGTTTCCTACGCCGGTTGGACAGACAAGTACTCGACCCTTTTCAGTTCAGTCAACCCGGTTGCAAGCTCCCATTTCAATTTCTCGGTTCCCGAACCAGTGGGAACAGTGGGGCTTCACCTAAGCGGGCTCCGTGGGATCAGCGCCTTGGCGGCCTGTCTTGCGCCAGTTATTGCCGGCGCGAACACGTCCGTCGTATTGCTGCCCTCCAGCGGTGTCTTGGCAAGTTTGACCATGGGAGAAGTGTTTCACACATCAGATGTTCCGGCGGGAGTGGTCAACTTGCTCAGCAGCCCCCTCCCGGATGTTGCGGCTCACTTGGCAAGCCACAGAGATCTGCCGTCCGTTGCATTCTTCGGTGTTCCCTCCGATATTCAGAAGGAGATGCAGCAGTTGGCCTCCGCAAACATGAAACGGATACGATTCGCACAGCTGAGTGAACAATCCGTATCGTCACCTTACGAGATCATGGCTTATCAGGAAATCAAAACCACCTGGCATCCAATAGGATTATAACGATGTTGATTCGGTCGACCATCATTTTAGCTTTCTTCGTCGTCGCGGGCTGCAGCACGTCAACACAAGTGGTCGTCACAACACCCGGGGTTGATGATTCCAATGCGGTTGATTCTGTGTTTGTTGACAGCGACTACATTACATTGGATTATGCCTCGGTGAGAGCCCGTGTCGACGACCCGCTTGGAAGCGTCACTAATCCGTTCCCTGACGACTACCGCGTCGTAAGCACTGGTACAGCTGCGGCCGACAACCGACAAGGCTTCAGAGTACAGATCCTGTCCACCCAGAATCGGGACGATGCCGAAATCATGCTCGAAAACTACAAGATCTGGCTTGCCTCACAGAGCTTCGAGGTCAACCCCAAAGGCTATATCCAATTCAGGGCACCATTTTTCAGAGTGCACGTCGGCGATTTCTACGACAGAAACCTAGCTTTGGATTTAGTTAAACGCATGAAAGACCAGTTCCCGGACGCGTGGGTTGTCACTGACCGTATTGACCCAATTGAGGCCGCAAAATATTGAGCATGTTTTTCGTATTCGATATCGAGACCATCCCCGACTTTGAGTTTCTGGAACACGTGACGGATGGCTCATGGGAAAACCGTGACCAACTCCTTGAAATGGCTGCTGAGCAACTCGCCAAGAACAAAAGTGGCTTTTTGCCACCCATGTATCACCGAATTGTGTCGTGGGTCGGACTTTGGGTGGACGATGCCTGTAACCCTAGAGCCAAACATGCATGGTCGGGTCATGACGAAAAAGAAGGGCTTCAGCAGCTGATGTCAGTGCTGTCTGAATACAAGGACTTCGGCGTTGTGCACCACAACGGCAAGGGGTTCGATCTGCCTCTAATTACCTACCGATGCCTGAAGCATGGACTGCAAATGACGTCCAGACTCGGCCATTACGACATCAAATACCGCTTCAGCAAACAGAATGTCGATCTGGTGGACGAATTCAGTAATTTTGGGGCAAGCTCATGGCCCAAATTGAAGCATCTCGGACTTTTGGTGGGCATACCTTTCAAACAGACTGGAGAGGGAAACCAGGTGTTGGCTATGTACGATGATGGCCAGCTCGCTGAGATAGAGCACTACTGCTACGAAGATGTCCTGGCCACCTACCTGATCTGGCTGAACCTGCGTCATACGTTGTCCGAAATTCGTACCGATTCGTATCAACACCTCCATACAAGAGCTGTCCAACGTCTGCAGCAGATTCAGCAAGGACTACCCGAGTAATTCCACAACGAGATCAGATTACCGTCCCGTTGGGCAATAAAGCACCCTTCTGGATGACGACGATGCCGTCCACAACCGTGTACGTACCATAGTCGCCGTCTGCCAAGTGAGCCCCGCCGTTAATCCTCACATCATGGCCAATTCGGCAGTTCTTGTCGACGATACAGTTTTTGATGTAGCATCTCTCGCCGATACCAATGGGTGGAATATCAACTTCTCTCTGTATTTCCTCCACAGTTTGAAAGTAGTCGTTACCCATTATGATGGCGTTGGTGATGGTCGTTCCAATGCCAATTCTTGCACGAATCCCAACCACAGAATTTTCGATTCGGCTCGCACTGATGATGCAGCCTTCCGATACGATCGTCTTTTCGAGCGTGGTTCCCGAGAGCTTCGAAGGCGGCAGCATTCTGGCCCTGGTGTAGATCATGTTCTGAGAATCGTACAAGTTGAATT
>CAYZWQ010000049.1:0-15494 GCA_964481355.1 uncultured Chitinophagales bacterium | reverse complement strand
TTGGCCAGTTATAGGTCTCGTCGGCATCCAACAAGGAGACACCCGGCAGAGCCGTCGGACTGTCGATGAGCGGTCCGGTCACCTTGCCGTTATCGAAACTGCCGTAACGGGACCCCCATTGAACCTGCTCTATGTCGGGAAATTTCCATGCTTTGACCTCACCGTTGGGGGCTGCCGCATACAAGATTTGTCCGTGCAAGATGGGATGGATCGGCTGGTCGTCGGGTTGCGTCAAACTGCCGACAAGGAGTGGAAACCCAGCCATTGGGCGCATTTGGCGGTCGTAGGCCAGTATGACCATTGACAGGCTGTCGGCAGCAGTCACCACCATCATCGCCTGTGATTCGCCCGACAGCGTTGCAAAAAGAGGCGTTCCCACGAAACGCATACCCGACGGGGCTTTGAGAGGGAATCCATTCAGGGTGCCACCATCTTGGTTTCGTGCCTCGAGTCGGTTGTGTGTTTCATTCAGCCCGACAAAGTCGACCCTGCCGTCACCGTCCCAGTCGACGATCGCCGGCCAACCAAGCAGGTTGCCCTCGTTGATCAGCTTTGTGCCTGGGTGGCGGTCCGACAGAATGCGCCAACTGTCGTTCCGGTAAATCAAGGCGGCTCCGCCGGACCCTGATTCCGGTTGGAATGCGGCTGCGTAGCCTTTAAATCCATCCGCATTGGGCACCGTCCACGACAATGAACCGTCCTGGCTTTGGATGGACGTCTGTGTGAACTCGAAACGCCTGCCCTCTACTTGCGATGTCCACTGAACAGGCATCGGATATGACGTGATGGGTGAGCCGTCAACGGCAGAAATCCGACGGGTGCCCAGATCGAAATCAAGGACTCCGCTCGTCGATTGGCTCAAGAAACCGATAGACGAGCCTGCATCGGCCGTCTGCCACCGCTGCGTGTAGGATGTGCCGTCAAACCGGTAGGCCTTGGTTGCAGACGTCGATGAACCGACCGCCTTCGGTACCACATATACCATGCCATCAGCAACCAGCGGCTGATGCGGTTCCACATCGAACAGCGTCTGACGCATACCAGAAATGCGGTCACTGATCCCAATTGCATCCAGACCGGAACGGCTGGGAGCCAACAGCACCGTATCCTGCCCGAGGTGGTGAATGCCAAGCCCTACGGGGAATGGATCGATATTCAACGGTCTGTTCACCACGGGGGCTGTTAATGTCGCGCCGATCGGAAGTGGGGCCACTGTAGTTGCAGCAACAGGCCGGATGCTGAATCGGGCAATCGGGAGGTTGTCGCTGAAATCGAAGAGCTCGAAATAGGCGACGGCGCCGGTGTTGCTGACGGTGGCGGGAGTTGTGTCGGGACCGAATCGATTCTCATAAAGCTGAATTTCCCGATTTGATGCCGTAATGACGCGCGCATCGTTGCCCGACCACCAGAAATCGAAGGCCGTGCCGTTCACAAAACCTGCAAGGAATTGGTTGTTCGTCTTAAAGCCGATATCCTGCGACCCGTCCGCCTCGACCAGGTCTACACCCTTACGAAGAGGGTTGTTGTTGACGCCCGACTGGTATCCTTTCGACCGTAGAACGGCCTCATCGACATGCCAAATGAGGATGCCGCCATTGAGCAGACGGTCGTCGCCTGTACCGTAGCGGCCATCATCGCCGGGGTCGACTCCGCCCGGCAGGCTCCAGTCATAATTGTCGACGCTCACGACCACTCCCGACGGCAGCAGCTTCTGCAGCGAGTCGGCAGATGTGGAGCCAAATAGGTCGTCAAATATCGGAAGTTGGCGTTCCACGATAGTGCCGCCTGGGGTCCGAACTTTGACACGTATCCCGTCGCCCTCGGTGTCTCTGTGCCGGTTTTCGACCAAGTAATATTCATCCCGTGATATCGGGATCTTATAGATGCTGTTCTCCCGCCGCAAGGAACCAGCCGGCACCTCGAAGGTCCCACCCACGGTCGGGTCTACCATGATGGGGTCCGCCCATCCCATGTACACCTTTTCCCATGCTGACGGTTCAGGCGGGAACATCCCAAAATACGAGAAGAAGCCTGACCCGTCCATCAGACCGAACTTGCCGATTGCCGTCGAGCCGTCGACTGTGTTGTACAGGTCTGGAAGGCCAAGGTGATTGCCCATGGTTGCCGTGAGGAGGCCATTGATGCTGAGCTGAAGCACGAACCGCGTTTCGGTGACGTCTGTCCCGGGCCTGGACTCGGTCTCAGGCAGAATGAGCGTATTTTTGATCCGGAAGGTGCCACCCGAGGTATTGGGAACTGCAAAGCCCTGAAACTCGGGATTCTGGCCAAAACGCTGCATCGCGTCCAGGCTCATATACAGGCTAGGTATATCCTGTGGCGTCCGGTCCAAGCTGGTGCCAAGGAAGTTGATGTCGCGGCCCACACCCGCGTGGAAAAGTATGAAGGCGTCCCTGTCTTCGTCATAGCCGCTGAAGTCGAACCCGCCTCGAGCTGCCAAGGCAGACCACGTGTCGTCGAGCAAGTCGAAGATCTTGCCGTCCTGCGAGCCGTCCTCGCCAAGGGGGGAGTAGGCCTCCATCTTGTTGGGCATACGGAGCACCTCGGGGTAGATCTGCCATTCGATCAGAAGCTTTCCGTTTGAAACCCTCTCGTAGTACTCCTTCATGAAGTCGAGATGGGCGCCAAAATGGCCCGCATCGTGGGGAATGGGGTCGATGGTGATTGGTATGGCCGGATCCTTCAGGAACTCGGGATCAAAGGTGCCGTTACCGGTGGTGAAGCGGTTGTCGTCGGGCTGAAAGTCGACCATCACCGCAAATACACGGATGGTGCCCTCGTTTCGCACAGCGATTTGGTTCGCTGCCTTGGCCCTTGCAGACGTCTGCTCACTGGACGTTTGTGCCACCACCGTGAGGAAGGGCCCGCTGAGCATTAAAAAAAATACCGGAAGAAGCCATTTAAGGGTGCTCCTTCCGGCATAAATTGATTTGACGGTCATCAGGGCAATACTGCCGAGGGTTTAGAGATTGAGCAGCAACGAGAATCGGATCGTGTTGGCCAACGGCGCGTCCTTCTGGGCGATGACATAACTGAAGTCGACGCCGAACATGTTATAACGCAGACCGGCGCCGACGGTCATGTACTGGCGGTCGCCGTTGTTTGGGCTCTCATAATAGTAGCCACCACGAAGTGCGAACTTCTGGTCGTACCAGTACTCGGCACCAACACCGAACATCAGCTGCTCGGCAAGGGGCACGTCGACAAACTCAGTACCGTTGTTGTAGGTGTAGGTGTCCCACGACTTGAGCAACGCCTCCGTAAAGTTCATGGTGTTGCCAGAAGTGTCGCTGCGGGCCATGATCTTGGATACATCGGCAGTGACCGTGAAAGTGTTGAAACCCTCTTCGTCCAGATCTGTGATATAGGCGATGCCCGTACGAAGCATGGTCGGGATGGGGTCTTTCTGTGCCTCGTCGGAGTACTGGATGCCAGGTCCCACATTCGAGAGGTTCAATCCCGCACGGAATTGGGCATCCCTACCCATGATCGGACGTTCGGTTGTTTGATACATCAAGCCGAAGTCTGCACCGACGGTCGTCCCTTTGCTGGCCTGCTGGCCACCGACGGCCACAGCCGGTGCAAGGTTGGAGTAGATGAAGCGAAGTCCGGTTCCCAGAGCAAGATTCTCGGAAAGTGCAACACCATACGATGCACCCACCGTGATGTCGTAGCTTCTGAAGGTCCCCAGATTGTCACCCTTTTCATTGGTGCGGGTCTGCTCGCCCAAGTTGAGGAAGGTCACATGACCGCCTATGGTGCCGATCCCCTCAATGTGGTGTTTCCCAACCAAATAGTCGTAGAACAGGTCGGTGTTGAACGTTGGGAGCCAATTGGAGTGTGTGAGAGAAAACTGTGTCCCTGACTGAAATCCCAATCCCGCAGGGTTCCAAAAAATGGCCGCCGCATTGTCGGCGATGGCTACACCCGAGTTACCCATGCCGGCTGCACGGGAGTCCGGCTCAATCTGAAGGAATGGAACGCCGGTGATGCCCACCTGGGCACTTGCCGGAGCGACGAAGGCTGCAATTGCTAAAGAGGCCGAAGCCAGTGTCTTGAGGACAGATTTCATAGGATTCTGATGTATTGCTTAATCTTGTAATATACGGAAAACGTAACTTGGGGGTGTTTGGTCTATCGGATGATCACCAGTTTTTCGATCACATCCTTGCTGCGACGGCCTTTGCTAGTTTCGGCGGTGACCTTAAGCACATACAAGTAGGTGCCCGTTGCAAGGCGGTCGTTGTCGTTGTCGAAACCGAGCCACTCCACCGATCCCAGTGAGGTCGAGAAAACCCTCGATTCGTCGATCTGGGCAACGGGGCGCCCCGATAGGGTGTAAATGCGCACGCTGATGTCGAGCTGGTTGCCCGGTTGGTTGTGCTCGAACATGAAGCGGGTGCGGTTGTTCATCGGATTTGGATAGTTGAACACGTTGCTCAACATCACATCCTCCGAGTCAGCAACCCTGAACGTGATCACCTCCTCCGACGGATTGTTGAACACGTCCCATGCTCGCACTGTGAGCGTGTATTCGCCCTCGGTGAGTCCATCTATTGGGAATTCAATGCTGCCCGACCGATAGTCGTCCAATTTCGTCTGGAAGAAGTTGTTGAGGACGAAGGTCTTTTCGGGTGAAGTGTTCAGAATTGCCACAAGTTCGTGTCCCACACCCGTGCCGGTTGCGTTGATGCCTGTGTCGTCGCTCAATTCCACGATAAGCTTGGGATTGCTGCCAACCATGGCGCCGTCCGTGAAATCGGGTGAGTCGAGGTAGGCGTTCATTTCGGGTCCACGGTTGTCGTTTTGCACCGACGTGTTGATGCCGTTAAAGACCACCGAGGAGAGCGAGCCCACCGCGTCGTTGTTCCCCGACTTGCCATAGACCAAAAGCCGGCCGCGGTTCTGCGTGTAGGAAATGTCTTTCGGTACGACGAAGTTTGCCGAATATTGGCCGTTGCTCACCGAGACCCGGCCGTTGAACAGCAGGTCGTTCTGCTCGCGGAAGGAGCAGGTCTTTGTGTAGCAAGGCAGCGTCTGCATCCATTCGCGTTGCGGAAGTTGCACAACGCGCACTCCGTCGTACACTTTGAGGCTGATTTCGCCATTATACGAGGTGTTCACGCTGCCATCGCTGTTGATGACCGATCCGTCGATGGTCACTGTGTCGAGCGCCCGCAGCGTCACCAATTGGCCCGTGTTGACATCTTGACCTTGAATGCGGCTGATTTCGGCGCGTTGCCGCGGCAGACCAATGCGCATGGCCGGGTCGCCCAACAGGATGAACTTGCGTGTGTTGAAGCTTCCTCCCAAATCGTTCTGGGTCACATTTTTCGTTCGCAGCATGATGTCGCCTAGACGGTAGGGCAGACCATCCTGATCGCGCTCCGTCATGAAGCCAGACAAGCGCCTGTTAAGGCCAAAATTGACGGTGTTTGGATTTTCGCTGGTATAGACGACCCGCGTAGTGGTAAAGGCTGCCACAATGCCGCCGTCCGGCCATATCATTGTCTTCTCTGCACCCGACTGATCCAAGTGGTCGTCGAATCGGCCAAATGAGCATGTTGCGGTCACGAATATGGAAAGTCTGTCGCGGTTTGTGAGGCGCGATATGTCGGATGACTGGAACAGGCGGCTGTCGCTGAGCGTCTGCTCGGCACCGTGGCCCGAATAGTTTACGATCAAGGATCCGTCGTTGAAGCTGTTGATGAAATCGCGGTTGGCGAGCGGCCTGAACCGGGCGCCTGAGGTCGTTTCGACGGGGTAATTGATCTCGTAGATCTTGCGCAAACGCACACCGCTGACGTCGCGGTCGATAAACTCAGCCGTCGAATCGGCGTTCAAAATATGAAGGTCCCTGTTACGGAAGGGCTCGGGAAAGTCGTCGTCGGCGGCATAGGTGAACAGGGTGCGCCAATCGCCGAAGGTAGATGGATCCTCATAGGTCTTGAGTTTGCCCAGCAGCACGTTCGCTTCGGCAACGGTGTTGAAGGGAAGACGGCCAATGCCAATGTCGACGAGCTCCGTCACCGTGTTCTGCCTCCACTCACCTTCGTTTTCGTCCAAAAGGCCGAAGAAGTCGTCACTGCCGAACGAGTCGAGCCTGTGGTACGACTCCCTCGACTGATAGGTGAATACGAGGTTCTTTTCGGAGATGTCCGTTCCGTAAATTCCACGGTAGTCGTGCGTGGCATTGCCAAACATGAGCAGATACTGGGGCATCAAGGCCTTACTGTTGCCCGCTTTGATGTACAAGTGGCGCACAAAATCGCGTATCGCAACCACATCGGGTATGCCGGCGCTATATTCGTTGAAAAGCTGTCCCTGCGATACGACGATGGGTCGCATACCGTCGTTTTGCTGCCTGAAGGTTGCGAGCTCCTCGGCAATAGGTCTGAAGGCGGGATCGTCGGGTATGACAATAACATAGTTCGGGTTTGAATTCGTCGCCCTTAAATTCTGGTTCGGAACCAAGGTTGCGGCTGCCGGAGTCCAGTAGGTTGTGGCTGCAGCAAGCCTGCTTCCTGGCGAAGAAGGCGCCAGGACATCCCATGTCGTGCCGGAAGAAACGGCGGCATATTGCACGGGGTTCTGTGGGTCGGTCACATCCAAAACCACCGGTGCCGACGTGAAGCCTCTGAGGCGATAGGTGGAGAAGGTGTTCGGCCCTACGTTGGCGGGAGCGTAGATCCAGAGACGCCCGTTTACAGCCGTAAGGTTGCGCTGGATGTACAGGCGTGAATAGTCGAGGTAGCCGAGGGCATCGGCGGTGGTGGAGCCGCTGAAACGGCTCGTTGCCGTAAGCCGATTGTTGGTCAGTGTTGCGTTGGTGACGGTCAAAATCTGGCTTTGCGCATAGCCAAAGGCGCCTTCCTCGTTGTTGTAGTCGAAGCCAAGCCCGGAAAATGGAATGATCCCTACCGATCTTGCTCCAAAAAAGGTCTCAAACTGAGCATTGTTCCGGTTTCGGGTGGCCAGCCGCGCATCAATCAGCACGTTCGAGTTTGGCACGAATTCGGTAATCACAGAATCCATCAACGTCAGCGTGTTGCCGAAGCTCTCGGCCGTGACTCGCTCGCCCAGCCACTCAGATCCTGAACGCATCTCAGTGGCGATCTTGTTCGTCTCTTCCTCCTTGAATATGAAATCGGTGTAGGTCGTCAACACTCCCGAAGACGGGCCTGCCTGTGCCGGGGTGAGCCGCAAGCCGTTTTGAGCACCCACGGTGATGAACACATAGGTAAACTGCGAGTAGAGGTGGGTTTCGTGGATGAACCGACTGGTATTCGTGTTGAAAAACACGCGTTGGGGTCCGTCGGCATAAAAAATCACCGAGTCGTCAGTGTCGAAGCGTCCGTCGGTTTCGCCGTTCACGATAATCGGAAGCTGCCGGAACTCGGGCCTTGCCGTGCTGTTCCGCATCGGGAGCATCCCAAACCCGCCCGCCCAAAGCTGTATGCGACGCGGATCAAGGGTGGCCACGTTCAGGCCCGTCAGGTTCGCTAAATACGTCCGGTCGAGTCGATGAAGGCCGCTGCGGCTGATCGGTATCTTGTACCATACCCCGGATGCAAGCGGACTGCTGTCGGCAAAATTGGCCGTTTCAGGCACATTGCTCGAGGGCATGTGCTTGTAGACCCTGAAACGCACCTGCTCGAGCACTTGGAATCTCAGCCGGTTGGCTGGATCCGGCCTCGTGATGTTGATTTTTAGGGCCGCATGTTCCTGCTTCAGGAAGAAACCCGAATTGTAGGTTTCGAATAACGGCACATCGGAGTCGAAACTTCCAAGCTGCGCACGAAATGCGTCGGTGGTGTCGGATTCGAACTCAACAATCTTGTACCGGACATCCAGGAGCCGGTAAGAATTCTCAGCTCGTGCGTAAGGAATGAGCAGCTCGTACTGAGGTACTTGGCGGAGGCTGAAATTCTCGAGGCGGTAGTCGATGAATTCAGCCGTCTCGGCCTCCACGACCAGCTTCTGTGCCATCAATGTTGACGGCAGCACGGTGATGAGCAAGAGGAGCGCTGCAATAGGCAGCTTCTGAGCCTTCAGGCTTTCAGTAACGGCGATTAAGTACCGGTTGGCAGGCATCCAGTTAGGATCAAATCAAGAGTTGGTATCTTTATCGCGATACGGCTGCGGTTTGGTTAAAGAATGGAAGATACAACGACGCTGTGTCAACGCCAAGAGGACACCCGTTTGAATGGGTCGACAACATCGGTGCCCCTCCCGGCGAATCAATGTACGAGAAACGCCGGGAGGGGACACGATCGTATGCAACTCGGTTGATATTAGTGTAAAATTTCGATCACCATGGCGGAGGCACCACCGCCGCCGTTGCAAATACCCGCAACACCGTACCGCTTGCCGTTCGTGCGCAATGCGTTGATCAGTGTGGTGATGATGCGTGCTCCTGAGCAACCGATCGGGTGACCAATGCTGACAGCGCCGCCCCATATGTTCACTTTTGCAGGGTCGAGGTCGAGCAGTTGGTTGTTGGCGATGCATACGACGGCGAATGCTTCGTTGATTTCGAACAGGTCGATGTCGTCCATCTGCAGCCCGGCGCGCTTCACGGCCAAGCGCACAGCGTCGTTCGGCGCCACGGTGAACCACTCGGGCGCCTTTGCCGCGCTGGCCTGCGATATGATGCGGGCGACTTGTTTCAGACCGAGCTCATTGGCGCGGTCCTCACTGCTCAGCAACAGGGCAGCGGCGCCGTCGTTGAGCGTGCTCGCATTTGCCGCGGTCACGGTTCCGTCCTTTTCAAAAACGGGTTTCAGGGATGTCAGCTTTTCGAAGTTCACCTTGTCGATCTCCTCGTCATGAAGCACTTCGGTGACGTTGCCCTTTCGGTCGCGCACCTTGATCTTGGTGATTTCACGCTCAAAGTGTCCCGCATCGCGGGCAGCTTGGGCACGCTTGTACGACTCGATCGCATAGGCGTCCTGGTCTTCGCGGCTGATGTTGTGCTCGCGGGCACAGAGTTCGGCTGCACTGCCCATGTGGTAGTCGTTATAGACATCCCACAAGCCGTCCTTGATAATTCCGTCGAGAACCTGGCCATGCCCCAGACGGCCGCCGTTGCGATAGGCGGGCAGATAGAAGGGCACATTGCTCATGCTCTCCATGCCCCCGGCGATCACGACGTCGGCCTCGGAGGTCTGGATCTGTCCGTTGGCTACCATGACGGCCTTCATGCCGGAGGCGCAAACCTTGTTGATGGTCGTGCTTGGTGTTTTTTGGAGCAGGCCTCCCTTGAGTGCCGCCTGCCGGGCTGGAGCCTGCCCAATTCCGGCACTCAGCACGTTACCCATGATCAATTCGTCTACCACGGCTGGATCGATGGAGTTGCGCTTCACGAGCGATGCAATAACCGCAGCACCAAGCCCGGGTGCCGAAAAGGATGCAAGCGATCCGCCGAACGATCCGATGGGGGTACGCACAGCGTCGATGATGACAGTGTTTTTCATGATATGATGGATAGGATTATAGTTCGGATTCGTCGCGCCATTGAAGCAGTTTCCATGCCGTCGTGCTGTCGGCGCGTGCCAGCACGAAGTTGGCGGACCCGTCGGTCCGTATGATGTCGTTCGAGTTGATCACGACCAGGAGGTTGAATCTCCTCACGATCTGGGCTCTTGTGCCCTCCGGATTCACGGCCTGCAGGACGATGTTGTTCCATTGCAGCTGGATGTCCTGGCTTTGCACGAACAAGTTGTAAGTGCTGTTCATGTCTTCGGTGCGTCCCCAGGTCACGTCGACATTGCGGTCGAAGTCCCTGAAGATGAAGTTAAAATCAGGGTCGAGAAGCGGCCCGTAGAGGGTGGTGTCCCGGAATTGGTAGGCGTTCTGAAAGCGGATGTAGATCTTCTTGGGATCGCCCAGCAACTCCTCGAAGATGTTGGTTTCGTCGACACGCGGCGCGAACGGGTTGATGCAGGAGGGGAGCAAGAGCAAGAGCAAGAACAAGAGCAAGAGCAAGAGCAATGGGGAAAGCCCTATGGCTAAACAACTATTCGTATTTAATGAAACATTACTCAATTATCACTTCCAAATCGTTAATGCATCTTATTAACTAAAATCTTAACAAAAATGATCTAGCATTCTATAATCTGTTGATCGCTTGCTTTGGTGTGTTCAATTTCTTGCTCTTGCTCTTGCTCTTGCTCTTGCTCTTGCTCTTGCTCTTGTTCTTGTTCTTGCTCTCGCTTACGCTTCCAACGCCTGTTCGAGGTCTTCGACGAGGTCGGATACGTCCTCAATGCCCACGCTCAGGCGGATGAGCGAGTCGTTCAGGCCGCTTGCTCGGCGCACATCGGCAGGTATGGATGCGTGCGTCATGGTGGTGGGGTGGCACACGAGCGATTCGACGCCCCCCAAGCTCTCGGCCAGTGTGAAGAAGCGGGTCGAGCTCATCACCTTCATGGCCCGCTCCACGGAGTCGTCCTTCAAGGTGAACGATACCATGGCTCCGAAATCTTCCATCTGATTGGCAGCCAGCTCATGCTGGGGGTGTGATTTCAGGCCGGGCCAACGAACGTGCGCCACTTTTGGATGGTCGACCAGGTAGTTGGCGATGTCGCGCGCATTACGGCAGGCTCGCTCCACACGAAGTGCCAGAGTCTTGATGCCGCGCAGCGTGAGGTAGCAGTCCATCGGGCCGGGCACGCCTCCGGTCGTCTTGACCTGGAACCGCACGTTGTCCATGATTTCGCGGTTCGAGCTGGCGACCGCCCCGCCGATTACATCCGAGTGGCCTCCAAGATACTTGGTGGTGGAATGCACCACGGCATCGGCCCCCAGAAGGAGGGGTTTCTGCAGCATGGGCGATGCGAAGGTGTTGTCGACCACCGTGAAGATCCCGAAATTTTCGGCCAGGCCTGATATGGCGGCAATATCGACGATGTTGAGCAGGGGATTGGTCGGGGTTTCGATCCAGATCAGCCGGGTTGACGGTTTTAAAGCCTGCTCGATGTTCGACATCCGGGTCATGTCGACAAAATCGAACGTAATGCCATAATGTGCGTAGACTTGCGTAAAAAGACGGTAGGTTCCGCCGTACAGGTCGTTGGAGGCAATGACGTGGTCGCCCGGTCGGAGCATTTTCATGATGGCGTCCATGGCCGCGCAACCGCTGGCAAACGCAGCGCACTCCTCGGCCTCTTCGAGCCCTGCAATCATGGCCTCCAATGCGGACCTCGTCGGATTGGTGACCCTCGCATATTCGTGCCCTTTGTGTACGCCGGGAGCCTCTTGGGCATAGGTGGACGTCTGAAAAATGGGGGGCATCACAGCACCGGAGGTCTCCTCGGGATGCTGGCCGGCATGGATGACCTTTGTATTGAATTTCATCTGGTTAAAAGCGCTTTTTAGGTCTGAAAACCGTTAGCCGGGTGGCTAAAATAAGAGGTTCTTTGTATGATGGGTAAGGTACGAAAATGGTTCCGATGCATCTAGAACCCAAACAAAAAAGGCCTGGATCAAGATCCAGGCCTTAAGTGCAGTGGGCTTTGCGAAATTACTGCTCGGAACGCTCCATGGCCCGTTGTGCCTCTTCGGTCATGCCGAGGCGGATGTAAACGCGCGAAATGGTAGCCCAATTGTCGCGGTTTTCTGGATCAAGCTCGGTTGCCTTCTCCATGTAAGGAAGAGCTTTTTTCCAGATATCTTTCGCCTCGTTCTGCATGCGGTCGGCCACGGCCAGATCGGTCTGCTCGTTGCCCTCGTTGAATCGGACATTTGCCTTGACATCGTATATGCTTCCGAGGAGGCTGAAATACTTGGCGGTTGTCGGCTCAAGTTCGGTGGCCTTTGTGAGCTGTTCGATCACGATGTCGCCCAAACGGTTGATCTCGCCGCCGATGGTGCCGTTCTCTGTGTTCATGGCTTCGAGTTCTTTCTCGATATCCGCCATGCGCTGCGTATTTGCGGCCGAGGTCGGCTTGCGGGCCGTCTCGCGGTACTCAGTACGCAGATCGAATGCGACAGTATAATTGTCGTTCAGTTTCGCGATTTCGTTGTTGATGGCCTCGAACAGCAACGTGGCATACACGTAGCGGTACTCGGCGTTGTCGGGCTCGAATGAGATCAGCTCGGCCATCGTTTGGGCGGCCTTGTCATATTCGGCTCTGCTGAGGTAGGTGTTTGCAACCTCAATCTTGACGTCCTTATTGCCCGGGAACATCTCGACGGCCTTTTCCAAGGTCGCAAGTACCTCATCCTGCATACCTGCTTCTCTTTGGAACTGGATCAGGCGCACATAGTCGTCCGATACGGCCGCTGAGCCTGTCTTCTCGACGGTTGTCTTCATTTGGGTCGCGGCCGAGGTCATGTCGCCGGAGAGGAAGTAAATCTCGGCGAGCGCCCGGGACGAGAGTGTGCTGTCGGGGTAGATGGCAACCGCGTTCTTCATGTGGGCGATGGACCGTGCGAAATCCTGGTCGGAGATCGTGTCCTTGCTGACGTAGTTCACGCTAGTGGCGTGTTCAAGACGCCAGGCGTCGTCGCGGACCTCTTCGATCTGAAGGATGCTGAGCAGTGCCTTAGGATCGGTGCTGGCCTCTAGGATCGACTGGGCTTTGTCGAGCGCCGTGTTCATGGACAGATAATCGTCCAAACGGCCTTCGATATTGTTGTTCTCCATTGCACGGCTGCTGAGAGCGCGGGCCTTCCAAATATAGGCGTCGTGGTTTTCGGGGTTCACCTGAATGGCGCGGTCCGTGGAGGCAATGGCGGCCGTGTAATCTTTGTTCCGGATGTTCAACTTGGCCGACTCGATGTTTGGGTCGCCTCCTGTACAAGCCTGGATCACGACTGCGATGGCAACCATCGCAATGAAGCGTAGACGAAATGTGTTCATAAGAATCGATGTAGGGATTGTAGATTGGGCGCAACCTGCTTGGCAGTATAAAACCCTTTACTCCGCAATATATCCTGATAAGTGGCAGAATTGCAATAACAGATCTTTCCAGTTGGTGTTTCTCGGTGCCTTGCTGCTGTTAATTCGGCTTCGATCTGTGCGAGAATTTGCGGATATTACGGCCATGGTTTATCCAGAAGCCGAAGAACACAGTCGAATTGATGCAGCCTGCCACCACCGAGCAGGGAGCGACCCGTCCATTCCGTCTGTTGTGATGTTGCATGGCATGTTTGGCAAGCTGACGAACTTCGAGCCTGTTATGCCCCACATTTTGCCGCAGATCGATCTTTGGGTTCCGGAATTGCCGTTGTACACCGCCTCCCATGGCACCGACACGGTCGCAGGATTGTCGAATTGGCTCGAATCGTGGCTTAGCGAGAACGATATCGGACCGGTTGTCCTGCTGGGGAACAGTCTTGGTGGTCACATAGCCCTCGATTGTGCCATCAGGGGTAATTCAGCAGTCCATGGACTCATCTTGGTTGGCAGTTCCGGTCTTTTCGACACCAACTTCGGCGATTCCATTCCGCGCAGGTTCGACCGGGACTACATTCACGTGAAAGCATCGGAAGCATTCTATTCCTATCAAGTCGATGAAGGCATGGTCGACGAGATACACCGAGTGATCACGAACAGGACGCTGTTGGGTAAACTGGTCCGACTTGCGAGGTCGGCGCGGCACGCCACTACAGAACCCTCACTTCCCCAAATTGCCGTTCCGACATGTATCATCTGGGGCGAAAACGACTGCATCACTCCACCGTCTGTCGCACGGAAGTTCAACAGCCTGATCCCAGGTTCCGAGCTTAAATGGATTCGAGATTGTGGCCATGTGCCCATGATGGACCAGCCCGAAGCCTTTGCGGCAATCCTGAACGAGTTCATGCTTGGCTTCAAGGAGCCGTCGCTCACACATCACCCGTCCACACACTCACTTTGAATACAGTATGAAACACGTTATCCACACCGACCACGCACCCAAGGCCCTCGGACCCTACAGCCAGGCAATCAAGGCGAACGGGATGGTCTTCTGTTCCGGCCAAATCGGTCTCGTTCCCGCTACGGGGGAATTTGCCGGTGACGATGTTGCATCGCAGTGCCGCCAGGTGATGGAAAACCTGAAAGCTGTTTTGACTGAGGCAGGATCAGGATTTGGCAACGTGGTAAAGACCACCATCTTCCTTGTCGACATGGCCTATTTTCCCGGTGTGAATGAAATTTATGCCGGCTATTTCAGCGATGCACCTCCCGCACGTGAGACCGTGGCCGTCAAAACGCTGCCCAAAAATGCTTTGGTCGAGATCAGCGTGATTGCGTTGGCTTAAGGCAGGATGGCTTGATATGTGTGTCGGTTGCCCGAATTGTCGCTGAGGCTCACTTCAACCGAGGAGCCCTTTTTGGCGGAATGCGTGGTGTGGTACCAGAAAAGTGTCGACGCTCCGGGCTCGTATTCGATGATTCCGCGGCGTCCGTCTACATAGAACTCCACCGATTCGAAGTCGACACCCGACAAATCGTCACGCACTCGAACGGTGACGGTGTTTCTTCCCGCAAAATCTCTCGTCATGCGCGCGCTGTTCAGTTCGGGGGGGACGGTGTCGCGGAGTATTTCGTAGGTACCGAAGCTGGAGACGCTTGCTGTGAGCCTTCTCCCGTCCATAACGCCGCCGGCCCACGACGGTCGGCCTCCGTCGCGACGGTACCATCCCCATCCTAACTGTGATGCCTCCTGCTCGTCGAGCAGCCACGTGAGCCGAACACGACCCTTCATGGGTTCATGGTCGGGCCAGAGTGCGGCCGATTTGATGCCGTTGACGATGTCGGCCGAGAACGACACGCTCAGGGTGTCGTAGAGCGTGGCTTCGTCGAAGACGGCGCTAGCCTGGCGGTTCACACTGTACAGCGTTCGCGTCTGCCCGGGATAGACCCGTGTGAAAAGCCCAAAATCCTTGCCACCCACGCGAATCATGGCAGTGTCCATGGTGTTCAAAGGGATGAAATGGTCCGCCCTCGCCAAGTATGACATGCAGGATGATCCTGGGTTTGTGATGGTGCCACTCCCGCAGACATCCACCCTGGTGGTTCCTTTGGTGCCGGGAAGGCTGAAGCCGTCGTTGGTCCATTCCGTGCCAGAAAGTGTGGACCGGCTCACATAGGCAACCTGCCGCGGCATCTCGGGGGTTCGTGGGGGATCGGCTGTGAGCATTCGTTCGGGCCGCGTAACACTGAGCCTGGCAGTGACGGCCGTTTTGTTCCCGAAGTAGTCGGTGGCGACGACTCGCACGTCATGGGTTCCAGCAGGCAGGTCTAGCCTGCCCCTCGTAGGGCCGTGCTCGTAAAAGGGAAGCGTGTTTCCGTCGCGTACATACAGCCTCTGGAACCCTCTGCGCGATTGCCGCAATATCGGATACACGCGGTCGAGGAACATCTGGGAGGTGTTGTAATAACCGAAGCTGTCGACCCGGCTAGTGAAGAACTTTTCACCGTTGAGGTACATGTCGATGCTGTAGACGGAGTACACGTTGGTCACACCGTCGGCGTAATCGCTGGC
>CAYZWQ010000048.1:0-15542 GCA_964481355.1 uncultured Chitinophagales bacterium | reverse complement strand
CGAAAGGGTCCAGGCCGGAAAAGGGTTCGTCCATCACCAAAACTCGAGGCATGTGGATGATGGCGGAACATAACGAAATCTTACGCCTCATCCCGGTCGAGTAACTCTTGACCGGCTTGTGCCAATCGTCCTCGTTTTCGAAAAAAAACGCCAACAGCGTAGCCACGCGCTGTCTCAGGTGCTCGGGATCCAAATTGTAGAGCCTTGCCGTGAATTCCAGGTTCTGCCATCCCGTGAAATCGCCTATGGGCGGTATCACGTCCGACATTACACCGAGCTGGTAACGCACCTCCGATGATGCACTCAGGGTCTTGCCGTTGTACAGCACCTCACCCGACGACTGTTTGATCAGGTCGATAAGGATGTTGATCATGGTCGACTTTCCTGCACCGTTCTTGCCAAGCAACCCATAACTCTTGCCCGCCACCAAGTCGATGTTCACCCTGTCGAGAGCCTTGACCCCTTTGCCGTAGTGTTTCGATAAGTCTTTGATTTGTATGTGCATGCTACAATTGCCCGCTTTCCGTGCGTCTCTTAAATTTCACAAACGCTTCGGCTGCAGACGGCCGTTCCTGTTGCAAAATGTTAGTGAATTATGGCATTAAACGAAACGATTAATGAGGTGCTACAAGTTACCTTTTTTCTGTAAAACTCGGTATCTTGCTAGACTAATACTATCACTTGAAGAACCTTAATTGGAGCTAGTTCATGGCCTTTAAATCAATCGACGAAATCGACACCAGCCAATATCCCTACATCAACAAGGGTCTTGAAGGCTTGGTGGCTTTCAGCACCAACAAGAGTCTGGTTGATGGTGCCAAGGGAGAACTTACCTATGCAGGATACAACATCAACGATTTGGCCGAACACTCCACGTTTGAGGAAGTATGCTTTCTGCTATGGTTTGAGCGTCTTCCAAACCAGGCCGAACTCGACGACCTGAATGCCAAGCTGAGCGCCGAGCGCAACATCCCCGACGGGGTGATGAACTACATCAAAAACACGAACAAGGCGGCCGAACCCATGTCGGTGCTGCGCACAGCCGTATCGATGCTTGCCGATTTCGATGACGAGGCCGACGAGAACACACCGGAGGCAAACCTTCGCAAGTCGATCCGCATGACGGCCAAGATGCCCACCATCATCGCAGCCTTCGACCGCGTGCGCAATGGCAAGGAAGTCATCGCCCCCCTGCCCGACCAGAGCACCGCTTACAATTTCTTCTACATGCTCAACGGCGAGCATCCGGGCAAGAACGCCGAAAAGGTGATGGATTTGCTCCTGATCTTGCACGCTGAGCACGGCATGAACGCATCCACCTTCACATGCCGCGCCATCGGGGCCACCCTGTCCGACATCTACTCGGCCGTCACAGGCGCCATCGGCTCACTGAAAGGACCTTTGCACGGTGGTGCCAACACAGCAGTAATGAACATGCTACTCAAACTCGAGAAGGATGTCGACATTGTCGAGTTCGTGAAGGGCAAGCTCGAGCGCAAAGAGAAAATCATGGGATTTGGTCACCGTGTGTACAAGACCTTTGACCCCCGTGCACATCACCTGCGCAAGATGGCCAAGGCGCTCAGCGAGGAAGTAGGCATGCAGTACCTGTACGAGTGGTCGGAGAAGATCCTCGAGACCATGAAATCCGAGAAGAATATCGATCCGAACGTCGACTTCTTCAGCGCCACCGTGTACTACTCCATCGGCATCATGCCCGATCTGTACACGTGCCTCTTCGCCATGAGCCGTATCTCGGGATGGACGGCCCACTACCTTGAGCAGATGGAGAACAACCGTCTGATTCGCCCAAAGGCATTGTACATGGGCGACACCAACACACCTTGGACCCCAATCGAGCAGCGATAGCCTTCGATTTATGTATCCGTTCTAAAAAAGCCCATGCCTAGGTATGGGCTTTTTTATTACCATAGCACCATGGACATAAAGGTTGAGCAACTTAAGGTATTGGGAAGATTGCTCCGTGAGGGTGCCGATATGTCGTATGCCCGGCACTTCGGTTTGAACGCCAACATGTCTTATGGCGAATTCAGTGCTCGGATTCCACTGAGCCAATACTCAGATCTGGAAAATTGGGTGGGCCGTGTCAAAAATGGTGAACAGAACGTGCTTTGGCCCGGTACGATTCGTCGCTTTGCCGTCAGTTCCGGAACTACTGGAAGCGGAAAACACATCCCAATTTCTGATGAACGCCTGCAGTCGGATCTTGCTTTCATGAGACGTGTGACACGGCACATTTTGAAGGATAATCCCGATCCAGGTTTATTCCTCGGAAAGCATGTGGCGCTGTCTGGTTCCGTCGAGACCATCGGCGGCATCGAGTATGGCGAAATCAGTGGCATGCTCGCCTGCGCTTCTCCTAGGTGGATACGATCATGGCAAATCCTGTGTCCAGAAAAGTCGGCTTACATGCCTTGGTCAAACCGCTTTGAGGCAATCATCACAAATGCGATGCACAGCGACGTCAGGATGATCACAGGCGTTCCTACATGGATACTGATCCTGCTTCGCGAAGTTTCACAACGGAGGGGACTTCCCATATCCCGAGTTTGGCCAAACCTGCGCCTCATCATAACCGGGGGTGTTGCACTTTCCGGGTACATCGATGCATTGAAAACGGAGTTGGATGATTTGAGAGTCCGCTTTTTGGAGAACTACGGTGCGTCTGAAGGTTACTACGCATACGATTGGTATGAGAACGGTTCCATGTTGTTGCAATATGACTCATCCATTTTTTTTGAGTTTGTGCCAATCGAGTCTGTCCGTTGCGCCTCAACACATATTTCAAACGACGCAGCCGGAGTCATTCCCTTATGGGAAGTCGAGAGACATGCTCGTTATGGGCTCGTGGTGACGAACAATTCGGGATTATGGCGCTACGTGACAAACGATGAAGTCATAATTGAGAGTGTGAATCCGCCAAGAATATGCGTCAGCGGTCGTCTCAACGAAATGACGGACAACTATGGCGAAGCGGTCACGGCATCAGATGTTAATGCAGTGCTCCAGCGTGTAATGCCGGATATTCCATTCAACCACATACACATCAGACCTTCCTGGGAAGGCACACCCCCACTTCCCTTCCATGAGTGGATGTTCGTCGTCGCAGAAGCAGCCCCCAGTCAATCACTACATGATATATCATCTAACATCGCCCATGACATCGACCGACAGTTACAATTGATAAACAGGCACTATGCCATCCGCAGGGATACACAGGCGATGCGCTCACCTACGGTTCGCATCATTGGAACCGATGCGTACGACACGATGATCAGATCATTGCCTAACTCGCAAAGCAAGTTGGGATTATTTATCAAGTAGCCGACACAGGTGTGCATCCTGTCCTAGTCAGGGTGTGACGATAAACCGTATGGACAATCTTATAACCGTGTCGCAAGCGCCACTTGCCACATGAAGCGGCGTTGGGCTTCTGTGACACTTATGCGAATAAAAAAAGGCCTTCCGGTTTGCACCGGAAGGCCTTGAAGTTACTCACTTCAAATCGTGGCCTACTTACGCAGGTTCAATGTGAAGGTCTTGTAGTTTTCGTTCGGCTGGAAAGTGCCACCTGTCAGTGTCAGGACAACCGAGCGGGTTGTACCTGCTGCAACAGATGCCCAACCTGCGGCGTCAACCACAACGTTGATGGTACCAGAGCTGCTGTTGGCAGGAATGGTGACCGTTGTGCCCGAGATGGAATATTGACCTGAAGTCGCTGTTCCACCAACTGTGAAGTTCACCTGTGTATCGGAACCTTGGTGCGGTCCAACGAGCTGAACGATGACAGGAATGGTAGCTGTGCCGCTAGCAGGCACAGTAACTGTGCGAACATAAGAGTTGGACGAGCCGGGAGCCGACTTGAACTCAACTACTGTAGGACCCTGGTAAGTCTTGTCTACATCCTCCCAACAACCGGTCATAAAACCAGCGCTGAGTAGAAGAACCAGCAGAAATTTAATTGATTTCATAATGATCTTGTATTAAGCGTGGTTATGATTAGTAGCCTGGGTTTTGCTCGAGCAGCGGGTTGAGGTCAACCTGCGACTGTGGCCATGCTGCAAGGATACGGTAGTCGGTGTATGCAAGGGTAGCATTGGCACCGATGGCGCTTGGACGCTGGATGTCCATACCGCGACGCTTCTGGTCATAGAAGCGGTGACCTTCGTAGGCAAGCTCAAGACGGCGCTCAAGCATGATGGCGTCGATCAGCTGCTGACGGTTTGCTGCGGTAACAGCAGGGACACCACGGGCGGCACGAAGTGCGTTCAGGTCGGCAAGACCATCTGCAACTTTGTTCTGCTCTGCACGTGCTTCTGCACGAATCAGGTACAGCTCGGCGATGCGGAACACGGGCAAGTTTTGTGCAAAGTTACCTTTGTGTGCGTTCCACTTGTCGAGGTATTGCAACTGAATGCCTGAAACTACACCAGACTTGAGCAGCGACAAGCGATGGTCACCCGCTGGAAACAAAGCCACCAACTCTGGGTTGATGCCGAAGTCACCCCACTGGCGCGGAGTAACCCAGCTTGCCATCGACTCGTTCACACCGACCGATTCAGTGCTTGCGTTCACGTTGAGTTCGAACACAGATTCTGGGTTCGGGCTTGTGGACCAAGCAGCCTCGTAAGCGGCGGCGGTTGTCGTCAAGCGTGCTCCTGTAGCTCCGAGGGCAGCCGTAGCACGTGCCTCAGCATCAGCCCAACGCTCCCAGTAAAGGTACACTCGCGAGAGCAATGCATTGGCAGCAGCGGGCGAGGCATAGTACACGTTCGTGTTGCCAGCCAATAGCGTAGCGGCCTGCTGAAGATCGCTTTCGATGAGCTGGTATGCTTCGGTGACCGTGCCACGGGCGCGGAAGTCGGCCTCGGTCAGACCTTTGGTAGGCTTGTCGCGGATAATGACGCCACGGTCCCAGCCATTGACCAACTTGTTCGGCTCGTAGCCGTACGAACGAACGGCGTTGAAGTAGTTCAACGCGCGCAGGAAGTAGGCGGAACCTTGGAGACGGTCTTTGGTGGCTTGTGGTGCGTCGAGACCATCGATGCCATCAATGATATAGTTGGCCTCGTTGACCGATGAATACGGGTAGTAACCCAATGTACCACCTGGTGTCAGGTTGTATGGGGCGTTGCCGCGTGATGCACCGGGACGCTGCACAAACACATCTCCCATGATGTCTGGAAGAATGAACAGGCTGTTTCCGTAGGCTCCCTGTGCGAGCAGACGGTTGTAGACAGAAACCAGAATGGCTTCGGTTCCCGAAACGTTTGCCAAGGCAACTTCAGGGCTGAGCGCTGTACGTGGTTCTGTATCAAGCAGGTCCTCGCATGCTGTGAGTGGCATCGCCAAAACAACAGCAAACAGAATCCCCTTTTTGAACATATTGAATTTCATATTGATATCACCTCTTGGGTTAGAACTGGAGTTGTACACCGGTACGAATCGTACGTCCCTGTGGATATGGAGCATTAGCGGTCGCCAAGAACTCAGGATCGAGGCCGGGGTACGCAGTCCATGTGATCAAGTTGCTTCCAGTCGCAAACACTTTGAACGCACGTATACCAATACGGCTTGTGATGTCCTCGGGCAGCTGGTAACTCAATGTAGCATTCTTCAGACGAATGTATGAGGTGCTCTCGATGTACCAAGTAGAACCGGTTGTACGCGACGACATGCCAGGCTCATTGCGGTTACGGAATGCCTTCTCGATGTCCGTGATCTGGCCTGGTGTTGTCCAACGGTCGAGCAGACGCGTGAGCAAACCACCCTGTGTACCTGGATCCATCAGGAAGTAGCCAACTTGCTGCTCGAAGGTGTTTCCACCCAGGTCGTACTGGAAGAAAATGTCCAGCGTGAAACCTTTGTAGCTGAAGGTGTTGGTCAAACCACCGTAGTGGGTTGGATCAAGGTAGGAAATGATGTCGGCGTCGGCAGCTGTTACCAAGTAGGTGATGTTGCCGTTCTGGTCGTACCACATCGGGCGTCCGTCGGCTGGGTTAACACCTGCCCACTTGTAGCCCCAGTAGAAACGGAGCGGCTCGCCTACGATGTAGGAGTTGCCGATACGGTCCTGACCTTCGTTGAGTTCGATCAGCTCGTTCTGGTTGCTGGTGATGTTGAAGCTGGTAGTCCAGTAGAAGTCGCCACGGTCGACGTTGCGTGTGGTGATTTCAAACTCGTAACCTTGGTTCTGTACAACACCTGCGTTCTCGGTGATGGAACCGAATCCGGAGTCAGATGGGAGCGAACGGCCCAGGAGCAGTCGCTCGTTGCGCTTGCGGTACAAGTCGATGGCACCGCTGATGCGGCCGTCGAAGATGGCGTAGTCAAGACCAAGGTTGATCGTCTTGGCTTCTTCCCATGTCAACACGTTGTTGGCCAACTGACTTGGACGTAAACCCGCACCAGAGTTGTACGAGCCGCCTGAGCCGAACAGCGAGCGTGATGCGAAATTACCGATGCCCGAGTTACCTGTGATACCATAACCGGCACGCAATTTCAGGTCAGTAATAGCCTCAGGAAGCGGAATGAAGTCCTCATTGGCGAGGTTCCATGCACCAGAGAAGGCATAGAAGAGACCCCAACGGTTGTCGACACCGAATCGGGATGAACCGTCATAGCGAGCTGTGGCATTGAACAAGTATTTGTTGTTGTAATCATACTTACCCTGTGCAAATACTGAGGCTGCTTTGTACTCTGTAGCTGAACCGGAAACACCAGACGGCGTTGCGGCCAAGCTAAGAATGTCGAAGAGCGGGTTAGCGAATCCACGGCCAGATGCAGTGAAGGCTTCCTGAGATTCTTCTTTGTACTCGGATCCGAGAAGACCCGATACGTTGTGCACGTTGTTGAAGCTCTTGTTGTAGTTCAACGTGGCGTTGATGTTGTAGCTGAATATCTCGCGGTTGGCCTCGAACAAGTCACCACCGTTCGTACGTGGCGAGCCGGTCAGCAAGGATGAGCGGTAGTTGGTGTCACGGGTCTGACGGAAGTTCAGACCACCGAACACGCGGAGAACAAAATTCTGAGGCAGACGGTAGTTGAATGCCAACGAACCTTGGATATCATTTCCACGGGTACGGCGTTGGTCGCCCTGCTGCCACTGAACGATGTTATAGTAAGGCACAGCCTCATTGAAGGAACCGTCCTCATTGTAGATCGGACGGGTAGGCTGCTGCCATGCGCCCATAAAGAACGGACCGTTGATGAAGTTACCATTGGCAACAGCACCGAACTGACGTGTAGACGCGAGGTTAATGCGCGACTCAACGGTCATTTTGCTGTTTACACGGTGGTCTACGTTGGTACGGAGGCTCATGCGCTTGAAGTCGGTGAACTTGGCTTGGCCTTCGCTGTTCTCGAATCCAGCCGAGACGAAGAAGCGGGTCACGTCGGTACCGCCGGAGATGGAGGCGTCGACTTCACGGTTCACACCGGTCTGGTATACGGAACGCTGCCAATCGTAGGTCTTTGCCAATGCAGGATCGCAAGCCGCTGTGCCGAGTCCAGCCGAGGTACAACCAGGGTAGAAGTTGGTCAAGATCAGGTTACGGGCAGCCGTTGGGTTGGTGCCTACAACGTTGGCATGGTTCTCGAAGGCTTCCATGAGGAAGTTCAGCCATGTGGGGCTGTCCATCGTCTCGTAGAATTTCGGCTGGTCCGTCCAACCGATGGTCGAGTTGATCGTGATCACGGAGCTGCCCGCACGACCTTGCTTGGTAGTGATCAGAACCACACCGTTGGCTGCCTGAGCACCGTAGATCGATGCGGCTGCGGCGTCCTTCAAGATCTCGATCGACAAGATGTCGTTCGGATTGAGGGCGGCAAGCGGGTTGGAGGAAGCCTGGCTGGATGTCTGCGATTCTTCGGTTAGCTGCACGCCGTCAACGATATACAGAGGCTCGTTGCTGGCATTAATGGAACCAAATCCACGGACGCGGACACGAACTGCACCACCTGGCTGGCCCGATGCGGACGTCACCTGGACACCGGCAGCACGACCCTGCAGAGCTTGGTCGAACGACTGGATGGGCAGGTTTTCGATCTGCTCGGCCTTCACCTGGGTGATGGCGCCTGTAACCTCACGCTTGGTCTGCACGCCGTAACCCGTTACAACGAGTTCGTCGAGACCAACCAAGGCGGGCTCAAAGTTGATGTTGAGGGTGACCATGCTCTCGCCAACCGTCACACGGGTGGAGAAACGCTTGTAACCCACAAAGCTGGACTCAACGGTGTAAGTACCAGCAGGAATATTCATAATGGAGTAGTTACCATTAATGTCCGACGAAGCACCACGGCCAAGTTCCTTCACCAGAATGTTGGCATTCGGCAAAGACTCACCTGTTGTGGCGTCAATCACTTTACCGCGGATCCCGCCCGACTGCGCAAGCGCGTTGCCGGTGGCGAGAAGGAGGATAAGCGACAGACATATTAGTAGCCTGTTCTTCATAGAAACCTCAGGATTGTGTGTATTGATTTGGATTTTGACGTACTGAAAGCAGCACTCCTGTGCACACCACATCATCAGGAAACAATGCGTGAACCACCAGAGATACCGCTCCCGACACATCTTAACCGTGAGTTAACCATTCTCACATAAAGCGAATGTAACTCCACAACGCAAATAATCAAAACAAAAACTTACCGTAATTGGACTAAAACCCACGCAAATGATGCTTTTCTAATCCATAAAAACGGTTTTCCCGCACTTGAAAGCCTAATTCGGGAATGTGGGTCGCCCTATTATAATCCGGGGTAAAAATAGGTCCCGAGCTGGAAGACGACCAGAGAGGCAACCCATGCCAGCACCGTCATGTACGTGAACATGATGGCCGGCCACTTCCAGCCGTTCGTCTCGCGGCGCACAACGGCTAGGGTGCTCATGCACTGGCACGCAAGGGCGAAAAACACCATCAGCGAAAGGGCCGTCCATAAACCGTAGATTCGCTCTCCGGTAAGAGGATCGCTGTCGGTGGCCAACTTCTGCCTCAGTGTGGCCACGTCCTCCTCATCCTGCACACTGTAAATCGTATTCAGGGTGCCGACGAGCACCTCCCTTGCGGCAAATGACGTCAGCAGCGCGATGCCGATCTTCCAGTCGAAGCCCAAGGGTTCGATCGCAGGCTCGATGAACTTGCCGAACCTGCCGGCATAACTGTTCTCAAGAGCCGACACCTGCCCTTGCAGTTGCTCTTGCAGTTGCCCTTGTTCTTGTTCTTGCAGTTGCTCTTGTTCTTGCAGTTGCTCTTGTTCTTGCAATTGACCTTGCTCTTGCACCGGATACGAGGCCAGGAACCAAAGCGCGACCGATATGACCATGATCACCTTGCCCGCCTCGACCACAAAGATCCAGCCGCGCTGGGCCATGGTGCGCAGCACCAGCTTCCAGTCGGGAACCTTGTAATCGGGAAGTTCCATCAAAAAAGGGATGCTCTCCCCTCCCTTGAACATCTTCTTGAACACCCACGCGGCAGTGATGGCCGTGACGATTCCAAACACGTACAGCCCAAAGAAGGTGATTCCCTGCCAACTCACAAACCCAAAAACGAGCGTGTTGGGCACAAAGGCCGCCGTCATGAGCGCATACACGGGCAATCGGGCCGAACAGGCCATGAAGGGCAGCACCATGATGGTGATGAGCCTGTCCTTCGTGTTCTCGATGGTGCGCGTGGCCATGATGCCAGGTATGGCACACGCAAAACCAGATATCAAGGGTGCGACCGAACGGCCGTTGAGTCCGATGCGCGTCATGAACCCATCCATCACAAATGCCGCCCGGGCCATGTAGCCGGAGCCCTCCAAAATGGAGATGAACATGAAAAGGATCATGATCTGGGGCAGAAAGATGACCACTCCACCCAAACCTGCCAAAATACCCTCCGTGAGCAGCCTCGAATACCATGCGTCGGGCAGCACATCTCCCAAGCTGGACCCCAGACCGATGAAAAATCCGTCAATCAGATCCATGAACGGCTCTGCCCAGGTGAAGATGGACTGGAACATGACCAGCAGGATCAACACCAGCACCACGGGCCCCCAAACCTTATGGGTCACGATCGTGTCGACCTTGTCGGACAACGTCCGGTCGGCGTGCCTGCGCTGAACGACACCCTCGCACACCTTGCCAATCCATGCGTATCTGGCCAGGATCTCGGCTGTGGTGCTGTTGCCGCCGCTTTGGCTGAGCATCGACCGCGCCTCGGTGAGCACCCCCCTAAGGACCTCCCGTTGCGGGTGTGCATCGAACTCGTTGATGATGCCGAGGTTGTTTAGAAGCCTGAACGACTCCGTGATTCGAGAGCCGCGCGGCATCGACGTCGACACATCCACCCATTTTTCAGCTATGCGTTCGGCCGCCAGGAAGACCGCCTCATCACCGTTAAAAATGGATTTCGGCACACGCAGCGTCTCGTACGAGTCGAACTGCTGCTTGAGCTCATCGAGACCATGCCCCTTGCTTGCCACCAAAGGGACCACTGGCACCCCAAGCCGGCCGGAGAGCAGATGCGCATCGACGGTGATCCCTTTTGCCTGGGCCACATCGACCATGTTCAAGGCCAAAATGACCGGGAGCTTCAGGTCGAACAGCTGGGTGAGGATGTACAGGTTGCGTTCGAGGTTGCCGGCATCGACCACCATGACGACCAAGTCGGGCACAGGCTCACCGTCTTGCACCCCCAAGAGCGTGTTGTAGGTGATGCGCTCGTCGGGCGACTTCGGATTGAGCGCGTAGGTGCCAGGAAGATCGATGATCTCGTAGCTTCTCTTCGACGTTCGGCATGTGCCCTCCTTGCGCTCCACCGTCACGCCCGGATAGTTGCCGACGTGCTGCCTCAACCCTGTGAGGGCGTTGAAGAGGGTTGACTTGCCCGTGTTCGGATTTCCGACAAGTGCGATTACCGGATCCTTCGTGCTCAAAGCCTACTCCTGTGTTATGACTCCCTCGGCCTCCTCGCGACGCAGGCTCACGAGGTACCCCCGGATTTTGATCTCTATCGGGAAGCCTGTCGGCGCCCGGCGTATGACGTCGAACTGCTGGCCGGGAGTGATTCCCATTTCCATGAGACGAACACTGTAAGGTCCGTCGATCTGCCTCACCGTTTGCGTGGATGGCACCTCGACCGTGGCTAAGGTCTGCTTCATGTTAGCCGGCGAGGCTGTAGCTCACCAAGATCATCCGCGCAAGCATGCTGTCGATGGCAAGCTTGGTGTCCCCGATCTGAAGGATCACATCTTTGCGGATGGCCACCACACGGGCGACAGCCCCCTCGGCGCAGCCCATCTCGCGGAGACGGCACGCCTGGTCGAGGGCGCATCCCAGACACGATATTGAGACGATGTCTCCCGCCTGCAAAGCCGACAATGGAATCATGGGTTGATGTGATCTGCTCTGTTTCAAACTTGAAGATATGGAAAAATTGAAAATTGAAGATTGCAGATTTAAAATTGCCTCAAATTGTTTCAAAATCACGCCCCCTCAATGCTTGATTAAGGATAAATAAAAAATTCTTGTAGACAAGCGTAAGGAATGGCGGTTTCGTGGCTCTATGTAATAGATGCCAACCACAAATCTATAACCTGATGAATCCTGAAGAACTACAGAAAAGATTGAACTCGTTTTGTTTTCTCGTGAAAAAACTCGAATCAGATCGAAGATTATCCATTTACAGTTTTAATCTTATAAAGCAACTGATCCGATCAACAACATCCGTTAGTTTGAATTACGCAGAAGCTTGTGTCTCTGAATCAAAGAGGGATTTCATACACAAGCTGAGATTATGCCTTAAAGAGATAAATGAGTCAAAAGAGAACTTGAACCTGCTCGCACAATCCGACGATCACGACATTCGTGTAGCTGCCTGTGAACTGCAAGACGAATGCGGTCAGCTATTTGCTATACTCTACAGCTCTGTCAAAACCGCACATGACAATCTTGTGAGCCCCAAAAAATAAAACCAACTCCTAATCCGGAATCCTAAATCCTAAATTTCAATTTTCAATTTTCAATTTTCACTCTTCCCCCAATCAACAGCAGCCTTGTCTCGCTGGCCTTGGCGGCATACTTGGCGGAAACAAGGCGGTTTTCGGTGTTGAGTAGCGCCTGCTGGGCCTCGCGAAGCTCCACAGGGGTGTATGTGCCGAGTTGGAAGCGCTCGAAGGCGATGGCGGCGTTCTCCTGGGAGACGAGCAGATTTTGCTCCTCAAGCTCGATGAGTTCGAGGGCGTTGGCATAGTCTGCCCAAGCCTGCATGAGCATCGATTCAACCTCCAGCTCCGACCACTCGAGCTCGAGTGCGGCGATCTTTTCGTCGACGCGCGCGTTCTCGACCATCCTCCGGCGGTTAAATCCGTCGAATAGAGGAACCCGTGCCGTGAGGCCGTAGTTTAGGCCTCGATTGTTCTGTTCCGTGAAAAAACTGGCGCTGTTTTCGCTGCCCGTAAAATTATACGACATGTTCGCCGTGAGTCGGGGCAGCATCGACGCCTGTTCAATCCGCGTCTGAAGGCGCGCCTCGACCACCGCTTTGCGGCCCATCAGCAGCTCGGGATTGGTCTGAAGAGCTCCTGCACGCAAGGTTTCGTATTCGAGCGGTTCGGACAGCGTGATCACGTCGTCGACCGTGAACTCGACGTCACCGTTCAGACCCATGAGCGTATTGAGCCGGGTGCGCGTGTTTCCCAGGATCACCAGCTGGTTCTTCCATGCCGAAACGTCCTCGTTCAGCGCGACCTGTGCCTGAAGCACCTCTACGCGGGCACCGCTGCCAACGTCGAACTTGTCTTCGGCGATCTTGAGGCGTTGCCGGGAGATGTCGATCGACTCCTCCAAGACCCTCACCAACTGCTGCTGTCGGGCGATGTCGAAGTACGTGATGGTGACCTCGGCAACACTTCCCTCAACTTGGGCCCTTAGTGCAAGGTCTCCCATCTCGCGAAGCAACTCAAGGCGGTCGCGCTCCACGAACATGGCCATGCCGTCGAAAAGAGTCCATTCCAAACGCGGACCAAAACTGTACGAATTCGCCTTGATGCCGTCGTTCTCAAGCCGCCGCCCATCTTGGAAGGTCTGATTCACGTCGGTGATGCTGAAATTCCTGCTTCCGTCGAAGTTCAGCACTGGAAGCATCCCGGCATTCCCAGGAGTCGCGTTGTTGTCGAGTTTGATAAGCTGTTCGGCGGCGATGCGGATTCCGTAGTTGTTGTTCAAGGCAGTGCTCACCGCATCCGACAGACGCAGCACTGACTGGGCCACGGCCGAACCCGATCCCAGGAACAGCACGATACCGGCAAGAATAAATGGTCTCATGTGTCTCATTTGCTTCAGGCGCCCGCCGTTTCGAGTTTCTCCTGCTGCGCAAGTGCCTCCAACGCCGGCGACGGCCGGTAGGCTTTCGAGAAAAAGCTGTAGATGGCAGGAATCACATACAGGGTGAGGATGCCGGCAAAAATCAGGCCGCCGATCACGGCGATACCCATCGAAACACGGCTCTCGGAGCCGGCACCGATCGCGAGGGCAATGGGTGCGATGCCCAAGATGGTAGAAAGCCCGGTCATAAGGATGGGGCGGAACCGGGCAGCGGATGCTTCGGTGATCGCATCCATCACGCTCAACCCTTGCTGCTGGCGTTGATTGGCGAACTCAACGATCAGGATGCCGTTTTTGGTGACCAAACCGATGAGCATGATGATTCCAATCTGGCTGAAGATGTTCAGGGTCTGGCCAAACAGCCACAGGCTTCCAAATGCGCCGGTGATGGCGAGGGGCACGGTGAAAAGGATGATGAACGGATCGATGAAGCTCTCGAACTGCGCAGCAAGCACCAAGTAGATGAGGACAAGGGCAAGCGCGAACGCAAAAAGGAGGCTCGACGAGCTTTCCGAGAAGTCGCGCGACTCGCCGTCGAGCGCCGTACGGAAGCTGGCGTCCAAAACACGGTCTGCCACGCCATTCATGGCTTCGATACCGTCGCTGAGCGTCTTGCCTGAGGCGAGACCAGCCGAGACCGTGGCCGACACGTAGCGGTCGAAGCGGAAGAGCTGCGGTGGCGAGCTCTGCTCGGTCAGTGTTACGACGTTGTCGAGCTGCACGATCTCCCCACGGGAATTTCTCACATAAAGAGACCTCAGATCGAGCGGCTCGTTACGGAACTGGCGTTGCATTTGCCCGATCACCTGATACTGCTTGCCGTCCATGATGAAATAGCCAAATCGCTGCCCGGCGTAGGCAAGCTGCAATGTTTGGGCAATGTCCATCACCGAAACGCCGAGGGCACGCGCGCGTTCGCGGTTGATTTCGACGCGGATTTCCGGTTTGTTGAATTTGAGGTTTACGTCGATGACCGAAAAGGTGGGATCGGCAGAGGCCTCCTCAATGAACGCCGGCAGCGCCTCCTTCAAACGGTCCATGTTCGGTGCCTGAATGACGAACTGCACGGGCAAACCTCCCCTGCGGTTTCCGATGGTGGGCTCCTGGGTGACGAACGTGCGCGCACCCGTGAACTGGCGCATCTCGGCAGAGAGCTTGTCGGCCAATTCCTGCTGCGTGCGGTCGCGCTGGTCGGGATCTTTCAGGATGACATTCACAAAGCCGGAATTAACCGAGCTGGATGCCCCAAAGCCCGGCGATGTCACGCTGATCACGGCATCTGCCTCTGGTGTGCCGTCGATCACGTAGTCAACCACTTCGGTGAGGTACTCGTCCATGTATTCGAACGTGGCACCCTCGGGGGCTGTGGCGATCACGCGCATCCGGCTGCGATCCTCAAGCGGAGCAAGCTCTGCGGGAAGGGTGAAATAAAGCCCGATGAAGGTGGCCGTAAACAGTGCCATGATGGGAAACACCAACCAGCGGACGTTCATGAAGGCCGCCAGGGTCGAGCGATAGCCGTTGTTGAGCCTCACAAAGAAGGGCTCCGTCATGTTGTAGAACCAATTGTGGGTTTCGCGCTTCTTCAAAAGCCGCGTTGACAACATGGGGGTGAGGCTCAGCGCCACGAACGACGATATGATCACCGATCCGGCAATCACAATGCCGAACTCCCTGAATAGGCGTCCGGTGAGGCCCTGCAGGAAAATCACGGGCAGGAACACGGCGGCCAGCGCGATCGTGGTCGACAACACCGCGAAGAAAATCTCCTGGGTGCCCTTGATCCCGGCTTGGTACGGCTCCATGCCGTCCTCTATCTTGGTGTAGATGTTCTCGAGCACCACGATTGCGTCGTCGACCACAAGGCCGATGGCGAGCACGATCCCCAGCAAGGTGAGCACATTGATGGAGAATCCGGCAATGTACATGATGAAGAAGGAGCCGATGAGCGAAATCGGGATGGCGATGACGGGGATGACCGTCGTGCGCCAGTCGCGCAAAAACAAAAATATGATCAGGACGACCAGCGAGAAGGCGATGTAGACGGTCTGAAGCACCTCGTCGATCGATTCGCGAATGTATTCGGTGACGTCGAAGCCCATGGCGAGTTGTATGTCGTCGGGCAGGTCCAGCTTGATCTGTTCGACGCGGG
>CAYZWQ010000047.1:0-15656 GCA_964481355.1 uncultured Chitinophagales bacterium | reverse complement strand
GGTCTGTGCATGGGCAGAAAGCGGCGACAAGAGCAAGAGCAAGAGCAAGAACAAGAACAAGAACAAGAGCGAGAACGAGAACGAGAAGCGAGACGCGGGAAACGAGCGTCGAGAGACAGTGCCTAATTGATACTCATTGTTAGTCATTGTTAGTCACTGTTAATGATTGATAATCATTTCACAAGGGTCATCTTCACCGACTTCACCCCATATGACGTGCTCACACGCGCAAAATAGATTCCCGATCCCAGTCCTTGCGCATCAAATACAGCTGTGTGCATTCCCTGGGGGCGATCCTGTTCGAATATCCGGCGGACCAGGCGCCCATCTACCGAGAATATGTCGATCGTCACCAGGCTGGATCCGGGGATTTCGAACACAAGGCGTGTGGATGGGTTGAATGGATTTGGGAATGCAGGGTACACCTGAAATTGGTCGGGCAACTCAGGCTCTTCGCCAAGATCCGTGCCAAACGAGCCTGATTTGAATACGTGCAATACCCAATCCTGGTCGTCGGGTGGCGTGAAATCGCGCGCCAGCCCCAATGTGTCCTGTGTGATCGAAGCTACTGCGCTGCGATCGCCCGTGGTCGGATTGATCCATTGGTATCTGGCGTTCTTGCCGAGCGAATACAGATCGAGCGTGATTTTCGTGGTTCCCATCGGCAGATATGCCACCATGCCCAAGTCGTTCATTGCCAATGGGATGATATCGGGCGCAATGCTTGCGAGAACAAGGTCCGGTCGTGGAACCCATGAGTACCATTGCACTTCTTCGGCGACCTTCCTCATGATTCCGACGTGGGCAGACCCGGGGAAGGTCCAAGCCTCCTCTACAAAAAATCGTGCATTGTGCGAACCTGGGATGTCCGGTATATGCCACTGCCATACGCCGTTGCCACCATAGGTTACGCCACCCGTCGCGCCCATGAGCAAGCTTTCCCATGCCGCCTGTCGCACGTGCTCCGGACGAATCCTGAACGTGGCCACGCTCACTGTGTCGCCGGGCTCCCACAGGTTGTGGTAGATGTCCTCATAGTTGGGCTCGCCGTTGATTACCGGCTTTACCGGATTCAGCGCAAAGCCGCGCTGCGCCGCCTGCCAGGTGTAGTCGCCGCCAGCCAAGTGACTCGACTGGTACATCTGAAGGTCCATCCATGGGGTGTATGGAGGGAAGAAATCAAACGACGACGAATAGCCCTTCGGATGGATGGTCATCAAATGCCAACCACCGCTCGCGTTCTTGAGACGAATGGCCCAATCGTTCCAGAACTGCTTCATTTCCGGAGTCGTGTACGCGTTGTCGCCACCCACGATCCAAATCACGTCATCGCCGGCATAACGCGCACCGACGTAGTCGGCAACATTCATGCTTTGTTCGATGCTCAGGTTGTAGGCGTGGTATTCGGGCACGTAGTGAAGTTCCATCATGTAGGCCCACAATGGAACAAGTGCAACGATCATATCGCGTTTGTTCGCTTCGCGAACGATGTGGTCCACGTAATCGAAATACCGCGGATTCAATTGATTCAAGTCCTCGTTCACAAAATATTGGTGACCAAGCCTGTTCTCGACGCCAAACGACTGAAACACCTGGTGTGACATGGTCACAACCTGAATGATGGAGTATCCTTTCGACTGGCGGTCATCCAGATAGGCCTCCAACTGTTCGGGGGTGCTTTTCCAAGCCATCTCCCAGACGGTGTCGCCAAGCCAGAAAAACGGGGTTCCATCCTCCCAGGCAAGGGTCCGATTATTGTCGGATACCCGCAGACGCTGCTTCACCTTGCCCCATTCCGGATCGACATCCGGACCGACACTGACATCGAACACACCACTTCGGTTGTGCAAGCCGGCATTCGTCACATCCGAGCTGGCCGTCCTCCAGGTCCATTCACCCAGTCGGGCTGGCTTGAAACGGATCTTCCACGTCGAGCCACCATCCCAGAAGCCGCGGAGCATCTCCGTGTGTCCGCTTTCGTGCGTGAACGTGACCCAAACGTTGATGTTTCGCTGGGGATTCGGATAGTCGTTTGTGCTGGTGAGGGTGATTTCATGGCGCCGGTTCAGGAAAACCTCTTCGCTTCGGATGTTCTCGGCTACGAGCACGGCAAGCCAGTCGCTCGAATCAGGCAGCGTCACATCCATGGTTGATATTCCCGAACGCCACCTCAATGTATCGACGCCGACAACCTGGAGATCCTCCGGGCTTATCCAAGTGAGGACAATGTGCGACTGGTTGAACCTTCGGTTGAGCTGAAAGTCCACGAGACCCTCAGGAATGTAGACCCATCCTTTACGATCGAGTCTTGCACCGACCGGAACAATCAGTGTATCGTCCGATATCGCCAGCCCGGGATCGGGCTCTATGGTCCACCATTCCATGTCGCCAAAAAACTCCCTGATCATGCCCACCTGGGAGGAACCGGGCAGTTGCAGCGACTCAACCACATAATTGCGCGGGTTGTGGCTGGCCTCCATGTCGGGTACATGCCATTGCCACACTCCGTTGGCACCGTATGTTGCGCCCATGAGTCCACCTGCGAGAAAGCTTTTCCATGCGGCCTGACGCACGTCGTGGGCGCTGATGCGGATCGTGGTGTCCTGTTGCCAGAAGTAAGCCGGAATATCCTCAAATGCCGGTTCCCCGTTGAGCACCGGCTTGGGTGGCGACTGCTCCCAACCCTTGAAACCAAGAAGCCGGGACGCCGCACTGTTCACAAGGTGCGAGGAATGGTACATGTGAAAGTCGATCCAAGGCGTGTCGAAATCGAAATAATCGAACGATGCCATGTATCCGTCCGGATGCACCGTGCGCAAATGGTGACTTCCGGCCGCAGTGTAAAGGACCTCGGCAAACTCGGCCCAGAATTCCCTCTTCTCATCCGTGTCGTATCTGTTGTCGCCGCCGATAATCCATACAACATTGTGGCCTGCGTAGCGAGCGCCGATGTGACGGGCAAGACTGAGGGACTGCTGCTTAGTCAGAAAACGTCCGTGTATATCCGGGTCATGATGCACCTCGGTCAATGAGGCCCAAAGGGGGACGATGACGGCGACCATGCCCGCACGGTTGATCCGCGATATCACCCGGTCGAAATACTCGAAATACTGCGGGTTGATCTTGCTGTAGTCATTGTCTTGGAACATGAGGTGCCGCTCACGGTTCTCGACGCCCCAGTCGTAGAGGTATTGGTGCGATTCCGCCACGACATAGACCGCGTTGTAGCCTTTTGCTTTTCGGTCGGCCAGATAGGCATCTACTTGTTCCTCAGTGCTTTTCCATGCGATCTCCCATGCCGTATCGCCCTGCCAGAAGAATGGTCTGCCACTTTCGTGCTCAAGATGGCGTCCGGAGTCGGCTACCCGCAGCCACCCGAGATCGTCGAATGTATTTGTGTATGCCGTGGGCTGTATCGCCTCCACACGTCCTGTTTTGTTGTGCAGGTTCACATCGGTGGTGTCGGTGAACGTGGAGCTCCATCGCCATTCTCCCGGCATGGTAGGATGGAAGCGTGCCTTCCAGATGGACTGGCCACCATGACGCCCGTGCCAAAATCCGTCAACCACAATTGAATCTGCCACATCGTGCTTAAACGTAACCCTCAGCCTGTAATCGAACACCTGCGGTGAGACCGTCCCGTTCGTTTGAACCGCGTCGAACACCAGCTCGTAGGGATCGCCCGTCGAAATCGGATGGACCGGCTGCGCAAGTGCAGACCAGAAGGAACCAAGATTTAGAAGTAGCCCAAGAACAATCTTAGAAATTATTCTCATGTCGAGACCGATCTATTGATGGATGGGGTGGGGACGCAGATGTATGACCGAAATATAGTCCTGAGCAACAGATGTAACAAACAAAACCGTTTCCATGCTGTACGAATTGCATTTTTTTTCGGATCGTGCTTGACAAGAGTACAGGCAGGGTGCTATCTTTGATGTCTATGATGATTTCGGCGCATTCGTGTGAATACACAGCCTAACTTAGCATAGAAGACGGATCCAATGCCATTCCTCGGTAGCTCAATGGCAGAGCATGCGGCTGTTAACCGCAGGGTTGTTGGTTCGAGTCCAACCCGGGGAGCACTAGAGGCTTGTAGCGCATGGCGTTGCAAGCCTTTTTTTCGTTATATACTGATGTTTGAGGCACGTTGGAGGAAACAACTTATCCTTATACCCCTTGCTCCCCAAACATTTTCGATTTATCTCTGCGGCACCATTTTTTCGAGTGTATGTTTCCCAAAAAATGATTACACTCGGATTGTTACTGCTATTCCCCCGGTATGAGAGCTGATTGGGGGTCAGATAGGAAATAGTGTCAATTGTGTCAAACAATGGAGGTATAGATGAAAAAAGTCGTCGTTGGCTTGCTGTCGGTCATCGTTGTATGTGCCGTGGGGCTTTATGTGTATGTTACGTCCGTTTGGGATACCAAATACGACGCCCCCTACCCTGACATCGTGTCACTAGCGGACTCGTCCCTGATCGAGAGGGGTAAGTATCTTGCAACGGGTCCTGCACACTGCATCGCATGCCATACGCCAAAAGATCGGGCGCAGGACATCGAAAACGGGGCCATCATCCCGTTCTCGGGCGGATGGGAATTAGAACTACCTGGTGTGGTCACCCTCCGTGCTCCAAATATCACACCCGACCCCGAAACTGGAATCGGCAATGTGCCCGACAGCGTCTTGGCACGATCCCTGCGCCACTCGATCAATCGCTATGGGATCACCATGGTGCCGATCATGCCCTTCCAAGAGCTGAGCGACGAGGACCTCACGGCCATCTTGTCCTACCTGCGCTCCCAGGAACCCGTCAAAAACCCCATCGCCAAGTCGGAGTACACGTTCCTCGGCAAAGCTCTGGTAGCATTCGGGATGTTGACGCCAGAAGGACCAAAGTCAACTCCTCCCGTTGCCGTCACGAAAAATGACAGCCCAGAGTATGGACGCTATTTGGCACACAGCGTCGCCGACTGTCGTGGATGCCACACCGAGCGCGACATGAGCACGGGTGCGTTCATCGGCACTGACATGGCAGGTGGACTCTACATGGCCCCAGAGGCCCACACGGAGGGTGAGTCATTCATGACGCCAAACCTGACGCCGGATCCCGAAACTGGGCACATTGTGGGCTGGACGGAAGAGGAATTCATCGCACGCCTGAAGTCGGGTCGCGTTTACAAACATTCAGCCATGCCGTGGGCGCTTTATGCCCGGATGGACTCCACCGATCTTCGCGCAATTTATCGTTACCTGATGTCGCTTGAACCCGTCAACAACCCCGTGACGAAGATTCACTTCAAGGCCGGCGAGTCACCCGACGGCTAGGCTTAACGGTTTAGTAGCCAGAGCGTCACCCGAGAACTTGTTAGTATCACATCACATAGATGCAAATATGGTGCTATTTGACTATTTTCATGTTTCGTGTTTCAGTCAAGTCACCGTACCATGCTTATCAGAGTCTTAACAGCCATCATTGCCGCTGCCATTTTTGGAAGTTGCTCTTCATCGAAGCAAATAACGATCTACTCAAGCCCAGGCAATGCCAAGGTTATGATCGATAGCTCGATTGTAGGAAGCACTCCCTACACAACATTGGTTTCATTTAAAGATAATGACAAGGCAACATTCAAGGTGGTGTTAGACGGATTTCACGATACGCTACTGACTGTTCCCAAGGACCCGAAAAACCTCACCAGTTTCGTGGTCCCACTGAAGAAAAAGGAGACCGTTGAGATTCCAATGGTGACCTTCATCCCAATTCAAACCAAATTTGGAATGAAATTGGAGCGACAGACCAGGATGGCTATTGCATACCTGGAGGTCATCGAACGTTCCCCGAATGTCAAGAGTGTGACTAAGGTGACTTCAAACATCGACGATATAGTGCAAATCGGCGAACCAGTGCTATCACCATCAAATCCGACCATCGTGTACAGCGCCTTCGTAGAGGAAGATGGTGTTGCCTACTCAAATCTATGGCTTCAAACGATCGGGGGAGTAGGAAGGACACGCATCACTTTCGGCAATTCCATTGACCTTTATCCCACCTTCACTCACGACGGCGAATACATCTACTTTAGTTCTGACAGGATCAGGACAAGCCCAGGTCTTTGGCGCATCAACACTGCTGGCGGTGGCGGACTTACTTCAATCACGAATTCAGATGCAGATGATTTTGGAGTCTCCGTTTTTCCACGGAGCGAAACCATTGCATACACCTCGAGTCCTCTTGGGGCCGAAGAACCTCAAATCTGGACCATCAAGGCGAATGGCACGCTCCCCACGCAGCTGCGTGAGGGGCGCTTTCCCGACGTGTCTCCTGATGGACGTAAGATCCTCTTTGTCCGCGATGAGCTGAGTACAGTAATCAAACGCGGTAATTTCAGCTTCAATCCGACTCAAATCTGGGTTATGAACGCCGACGGCAGTGTCGAGACCCAGCTCACCCAAAATATCGACCACAGCTGTATCCAACCGCGTTGGTCTCCCGACGGCAACTGGGTTGTTTACGCGTCAGACGAGGGAAAAGACGTCCGAGGAGCCAATAATTTCGATATTTGGATGATGCGGTCCGACGGTACACGCAAAACACAGCTCACAACCAACGGATCATGGGACGATAGCCCGACATGGTCTCGAGACGGGAAACGGATTTATTTCAGATCTAATCGGGGCGGTGCTTGGAATATTTGGTATTTTGAACCGACCCTCTGACAGGATTCTGCCATCTTTCTTGGCAATGTGACTACTGTCGGAATCAGCATTCGATATTGCCTGCAATGAAGCGAACACCTGTTCATCTCGTACTTGGCAGCGGCGGCGCGCGCGGCTTGGCCCACATCGGCGTGATCGAGGCGCTGCTTGAACGTGGCTACACCATCAAGAGCATCGCAGGTTGTTCGATGGGAGCCGTGGTTGGCGGGATGTACGCATCCGGGTTCCTCGAGCAGTACAAGGAGTGGATGCTCACCATGACTAAGCCGAAGGTGTTCACCCTCCTCGATTTCACCCTAAACCGGCTCGGATTCATCAAGGGTGAACGTATTTTCGACGTGATGAACGAGTTCATCGACGTGCCCGAGATACAGGATTTCAAAATACCGTTCACGGCCGTTGCTGCCGACATCACGTCAAACTCCGAGGTGTGGTTTCGTGACGGCAATCTCTACAAGGCCCTCAGGGCATCCATCGCCATTCCGGGCGTATTCACTCCGATGTACGAGGGCGACCAGATCCTCGTGGACGGCGGCATCGTGAACCCACTTCCTGTCAATGCGGTCGAGAGGGAGAAAGGCGAGCTTCTTGTCGCCGTCAATCTGAATGGCGTGGTTCCATATGTCAAGGAATCTGACCACAACATTGTGGAGGAAAACTCATTCCTCGATGGTGTGATGGATTGGCTCGACATCTACCCCGACGATAACCCCATGCGGGTCACCGTCGAGAACCACGACAAGAAGCTCAGCGATTTCCTGTTATTTGCGTACCAAATGACCCAGGACAAAGTAGTCGAGATGATGATCGAACAGTACAAACCAGACCTTGTGATCGAATTCCCGCGTAACATGTGCGGCACGTTCGACTTTCACATGGCGGTAGACCTGATCCGACGCGGATATGACACTACACTGAGTCATTTAGACAAGGCAGCCAAAGATCAGAACGATTGAGAAGCATGGGCGCCTTCATCAATCATCATCTCGGTCGGTGCGCCCTTGATTGCTTTGAGGCTCGACGTCGGCGCGAATTTCGGTGTGCCTTATTTCCCCGCCGGTCAATGCCGTCCAGGCCATCGTACCCGTGGTTGCAAGCGACAGCACCAAAACCGTGTACATGAGCCATGCGGGATTCGACTTCTTCTTTAGCGATAGGTACAACCCGAGAATTGAGAAGATTCCTGTTACGATCACGCTGATGCGGGCCCATTCGGCGGCATCCTCATGGTCGTGGATGAAGGACTTGCTGTCGGGTGCGATTTCCTCGATCACATCCTCGGCTTCCTCACCCGAATAAAATACTGGTGCAGTAACCACCGCGGCAATGATGAATGCGATATAAGCAAGCCTGGTGAAGTGTTCCTGTTTTTTAAATATCCCCCAAAGTAGCACCGGAAGTGCAAACAGTGGCAGCAAAACAGGGATGTGATTAAGAAGAAGGTGAAGATGTGGGTAGTTCATGTCGTACCAGGATTTGATAGGAAATGATGGAAGATACTTTAGTTAGACGTCGGTTATTTGTGCTAGGTTGTCTTAAAAGTTGACATATCATGCTGATTCATTTGCAGTTGATGTGTTTAATCGAAATGAACATCTTTTGATTACATAAACAGACGATATAGCGCAGTGAATCCAAGTACAAAACTCAATGCGACCGACATCCAAAGAACCAAAAACCCCATTCTGCTCTCACCGTAGGGCATAGCCCGAAGGACCGGTTTCATGAGGACAAGTGCCACCGTGAGTGCCGTAAGCGGCAGAAGGAGCCCGTTGAGCGCCTGCGCAGCCACAATGATCGCAATAGGCTGGATGCCGATAAGGCTGACGGCAGCGCCTACCGCAACAACCCCAATCTTGATGATGCGGACCCAAATCACCGGAGTTTCAGGCCAAATGCTCTCTACTACGATGCCCAACGCGGTGGGAGCAGTCACGGCAGACGTGAATCCCGCCGCAAACAGCCCCAGAGCGAATGCATGGGCGAAAAAAGGCCCGTTTGATGTACGTAAGGTATCCGAGAGCCCCTGAAATGTGAACCCACCTTCGACCGCGGTGCCGGTGATGAGGATGCTCATGGTGATGATCCCACCAACAGCCACCGACCATATGATTCCCTGACGCATTTCAGGCACTTGCCGGCCTTTGGCGATCCCGGAACCAAGGAACAGCGCGTAAGGCACGATGGTCGTTCCAATCAATGCGATCACGGTGAGCGTGGCTCCGTCGGGCATGGTTGGGACCAAGCCGCGCGCAAAAAGAACGATGTCGTCGAAGATGACCACCGCCGCTGCCAGAAAAGACAAACCCATGATGAACACGACAAGACCAAGCCACTGCGATATGCGTGTCAGCGTTCCAAACCAAAGAACTCCGGCCGCCAGCACCGAAATGACAATGATGACAGCGGTATTGGCACTTTCACCCGTGAGTAGCGTGATTCCTGCCGTGGCACCGGTGATGTTGCCCGCCTCGTAGGCCAGACATCCAATGCCGACGGCAAGCGCCACGACGAGCATGACCCAGCGACCAAGCTGCTCACCCATCACCACCGCCAAAGGCTTGCCGGTCATGATCGAAACCCGTGCTGACGCCTCCTGGAGCACCATGCATGCCAATATGGAGACCACCACGGCCCAAACAAGACCGAAACCATGGTCAGCACCGGCCCTTGCCGCCGTTGTAACGGTGCCGGGACCTATGAAGGCCGCGGCAATCACCCACCAGTATAGCTTAGATTTCATTGGTCATTGGACATTGGTCATTGGACATTGGTCATTGGACATCGAGCATTGAGCATCGAGCATTGAATATTGAGTATTGAGCATTGAGCATTGAGTATTGAGCGAAATATATTGAGATATTTGTAAGATGATTGTTCATGATACACCGGCACTGCCTTTGCCGTATCCGCCGCCGCCCGGCGTTTCGATCACGATGGCATCGCCAGCTTCGAGGCGCGCTTGGTCGATTCCACCGAGCTCCTCCACCCTACCGTCGGCACGCTCGACCCACTGGCGACCCACAGCCCCGTCGGATCCGCCATATAATCCATAAGGTGCGACCTTCCGATGCTGGCTGAGCACCGACACATCCACAGCCTCTTTAAACCGGATCTTCCGCACGACCCCCTCGCCTCCTCGGTGGCCTCCCGACCCTCCCGAACCCTTACGGATCGAAAACTCCTGCAAAACCGCTGGATAGCGCCACTCCAGCACCTCCGGATCAGTAATCCTGGTATTGGTCATGTGATGGTGCACGCCCGAAGTGCCGTCAAAATCCGGCCCTGCCCCGGTTCCGCCGCATATGGTTTCGTAATAGCCGAACCGCTCGTTGCCAAACAAGAGATTGTTCATGGTGCCCTGGCTGCATGCCACACGGGAAAATGGTTTGAGCAGGGTGTCAACCAGTCGCTGGCTTGTCTCGACGTTTCCCCCCACAACTGCCGGGCACTCAGAGGCGAGCTCGCTGAACTGCGGATTCAAAAAGCATCCGCTTGGAAGCACGATGTCCACATCATCCAATAAACCCTCATTGAGCGGAAGGTCGTCGGTGATCAACGTGCGCAGCACGTACATGACGACACTGTGCACAATGGCTGGTGTGGCATTCAAGTTGCCCGGATGTTGTGCCGAGGTGCCCGAAAAGTCCAACACGAACCTTCCGCTGTTGTGCTTGAATCTGACATTAATGACCGATCCATCGTCAAGCTGCTCCGTTGAGCCGAACTCGTCAAAATCCCATTTTCTGACCTCATCATTCATGCGTTTGCGGGCGTGGGCACGAAGTCGGGTCATGGAGTCTTTAAGCCTTTGGCTCCCAATTAAATCCGACAAGGCTACCAGGCGCTCGGCGCCGGTTCGATTTGCAGCCACGGCAGCAAGGAGATCAGCTTTGTTCTCAGCCAAATTCCTCGATGGCCAAGGCGCATTGGCAAAGATGGCGTCCAGGTCGGACCAATCGATCACACCGCCGCGAAACAGCCGTGTGGGTGGTATTACAACGCCCTCCTCATCCAACCCTGTGGCTGTCGGTGGCATTGAACCGGGCCTGATGCCGCCAATTTCGGCATGATGCGCCCTATTTGCCACATATCCTAGCTTAGTGCCGTCCGATCCGAATACAGCACTGATCACGGTGACGTCGGGTAAGTGCGATCCACCATATGCCGGATGATTGGTCACGACAACATCTCCCGGACCCAGATCGAAGTTCTTCAAAATAGATCGGACGCACATGCCCAAAGCACCCAGATGGACAGGTATGTGAGGTGCGTTTACGACGAGATAGCCATCCGGATCGAGCAACGCACATGAGAAATCGAGACGCTCCTTCACATTGACCGACAAAGCGGTGCGTTGAAGCTGTTCACCCATTTCGAGGGCAATCGACTGCAAGCGTGACGCATCCAGGCTCAACCGCGCCAAATGGGACATCTCTTGGACGTCACCGGCATCACGGATCCCACGATATTGAGCTATCAGGGTGCCATTGGAATCGGAACGCGTCTCCCAACCCGGCTCAATGTAAGTGGTTGCATAAGGGTCGAGTGCCAGTATGGATCCGTGTATCGTCGCCGAACGGTTGATATCGGTTCGCCGCATTACCGTCACCTCCTTCCAAGTTCCTTCTGAGCGAACCTGCTGCCTGGTCCTTGGACCACGCTCGGTCGGCAGTGGATCAAGATCGGGCATCCCAACGGTTGACTGCGACTCCCTGAGTTGCACTCTGACAGACTCAATTTCGATATCGCGGTCCGGAATGAATCCATATATCCGTTGAAATTGATCCAGAAACACCTGCTTGACATCCTGATTTGGATAATGGTCGATCCATTCGACGCTGTCCATTCCTTTGAATCTCAGACCCAACAAAACGCGGGCGACCTCCCAGCTTCCACCTTCGATTTGAGACCTGATAAACCGGCTGCACTCTTCAATGCCAGACTCGAGAGGCATGAGCAACTGGCGCTCGACGATCTGCTCCCGGTTGGCATACCGCAATCCCCACGCACTAAGCAGACCCGCATCTGAGGGAAAAAGCACCGTCTTGATTCCCAGAAGTTTAGCAACGGCGCAGGCATGCTGGCCACCTGCCCCACCAAACGAAACGAGTGCATAGTCGGTCGGATCATATCCCTTGCGCACCGATATCCTCCGTATTGCTTCCGCCATGCGCTCGTTCGCCAACTGGATCCATGAATCTAGCAGCATGTCGGGATCCTGATCCCACTCCTGGGCTATAGACAACAGTGCCTTCTCGGAATGCGACCGGTTCACCGGGATGCCGAACCCATTTTCGCTCAACCTGCCAGCCAGCAGATTGACGTCGGTCAAGGTGAGCGGTCCACCTGCACCGTAACATGCGGGACCCGGGTGCGCACCGGCACTTTCTGGTCCGACGAACAACTCCCCGTTCTTGATCCCGCATATGGAACCACCTCCCGCCGCGACGGTTTCGATGGCAAGCATGGGGGCAAAGATGGTAACGTCGCCGATACGGTGCTCAAAGGCGAGATCAGGCGACCCGTCAATGCGGCACACGTCGGTGCTCGTCCCCCCCATGTCAAATCCAATGAGACGCTTCTTACTGCTCAAGATACCGATAGCCTCGACTCCCTTCACGCCGGCAGCTGGACCCGAAAGAAGACTGTCTTTAGCAAAATAGCGGTCGCGTGTTTCGAGTCCACCCGCCGAATGCATCACCCTCAGCGTACCATCACCCAAGCAGTGTTGGATTTCACTGAGGTAGTCATCCAAAATGGGCGACAAATACGCATCCACGATGGCTGTCTGCATGCGGGGAAGCAGCCGGATGAGAGGCGCGAGTTGCGATGATCTGGATATGTGATGAAACCCACTTCCACGAAATGCGGCTTCAACCGCCAATTCATGCGATGGATCGCGCCATGAGTTGCGCAGAGCAATCGCAATGGGGACCGCGCCCCCGAGCTCTGGTTTGAGGATCTTCACCTTCTGGTCGACAAGAGCTTGTATGCCTTCGGCCGCCTCTGCCGTCAGTTCGATCGTGTGCGAGTGCAATGGTTCCGACCGTTCAACGTTCAGAGCAAACAAGTCGGGACGCTGCTGATTGCCAATGATCGGAAGGTCACCCAAGCCAGAATCGGTGACCAAAATAGGCGCAACTCCCTTGCGCTCCAGCAGTGCATTTGTGCCCCGGGTCGTTGCCAGCCGGATGCTCACGTGATCAAGCTGGCCAGTGATGCTCGTTTCGGTTAGAATTCGTGCCGCAAAAAGTGGTGCCGGCTCATGTGATCGCAGTTCCAGAACGAGGCTAGGAGCAAGAGCAACGTCAAGAACAACATCAACAGCAAGAGCAACTGCAAGAACAGAAGCAGAAGATGTGTCCTGAGTTTCGATATCGGTAGCTACTACACCAATTTGTTGACCCGTAGAGGCGATGTGGATCGAATATCCGACTAGCGTAAGACGACTGCAAGGAAGTGGTTTGGACAAGTGTAGCAGCACGACGCTACCCAGTTTCGATTTATCGCTGGATTCGACATCGTCGAGGGTTTCGTAAGACTGCACCCTAAATCGCAGCGCGCTGCTGCTCAACACTTTAAGGCGACGCCAACGGCCACGGTCGTCTTGGGACAAGACATCCGTAAACGTACCGCCAGTATCGACATACAACTGTGTTGCCATGATCCGATGAACTAATAAACGACCTCCTCCAAGACCAAACCTCTTCCCGGTGCTGTGAAAACAGCCTCGGTGCGCACTCCCGTCTCCAGCACATCCCGAAAATATGACGCACTTCCCTTTCTCGAGGCCTTTACCATCGTTCCCACCAAGCCCCGAACCATGTGATGCACGAAACGGTTTGCACGCACACTATATACGCCTTTTCCGTCAACCGACCAATCCCATCTGGAAAAAAGGATGGTGCATCGGTTGTGTTCTTCGGCGGAATCAGCTTTGCAGAAGCTCGTGAAATCCATTTCGCCATGAAGCATGGCCGCGCAGTCTTCCAATATGTCAACGTTGATCCACGGGTACACAACCCATACAAAAAACCGTGAGAACGGATCAGCCTGCCTTGATATACTGTAGCTGTATTGGCGCGATTTCGCGTCAAATCGGGCATGGAAATCATCCCCGACCTGCCGCATGTCATGAACGACGATGTCGTTAGGAAGCAGCGCCCTCGATCCAAGCAGTATTCTGCCCGTTTCAAGGTCGGTATGATGGCTGTCGAAATGAGCAACTTGTGCCCTAGCGTGCACGCCGGTATCGGTACGACCGGCAACGACTAATGATATATCCTCTCTGAGAAGTGTTCCTAGAGCCTCCTCAAGCCGCCCTTGTACTGTGTTAACCTCATGCTGCCGTTGCCATCCGTGGTAATTGGTGCCATCATAGGCTATTTTGATGGCATATCTGGGCATTTCAGAAGCGGATCGTCATGTGTGCTGCAAGCCCGGTAGATTCACCTGAAAAATCGGGTATGATGGCCACGTTCGGCAGGTTTCGGTTGTGATTTCTTGCCGACACCATCGACGAAACTCCACTCACAACTCGGTCCACTGCCAGTAGACCGATGAAGATGCCAGCTTGCCTGCGGCTGTCGTTGGACTTGCCTCTGAGGTTGTTGTACCTAATGCGGTCCTGCTCACTGCTCCACTCCCAATTGTTTTCGGCATTGACCTCGTAAAAGCGATCCCAATTTCGTGTCTGCTCCATCGTCCTGTTGTACTCCGACAACGAGTTGTACTGTGCAACGGCCAGCTGAAATGCCTTATTCCTTCCCCGAAGATCTACGCCTGCAAGTTGGCGTGCCGTCGTGTACATGGCATCACGGGTGTTGTTGGCCTGTTGGTTGTAACCGAGCGTGGCACCAATAAATGCCAGATCCGATCCAAAATAGATGCGAGCCCTGCCCCAATTGCCGTCAACATACCGATGACCCCATCCGGGCAATACCAGAGATCGGAAAAAAGCCCCGCCGATACTCCTTCGTTCTTGGATCACCGATACATCCTGCGACTGAGCGACCAGCGTCTGATTGACGCCCAACACAGCCAGCATCAGGATAAGTGCCGCGATCGTTTTAAGCAGGTTCTTCATTCAGGTGTTTCTTCTTTCGCAAATCGGACCAGCGCCTCATGATGGATACACTGAAACCTCCCATGATCAGGAATGTGCCAAGCCAGACAAACGAAATGAACGGTTTCTTGTCGGCAACCACGAGCACCCAGTCGTCGGTAACCACCAACGGCACACGGTCTCCTCTGAACGAGAGCGTGATTTCGTCGGAGTTTGGATTGATTTCGTCGAAGCGCACAATGAGGTTCCATTTGTCAACCAATACGGGTTGGCTCATGGAGTAACGCTCCTCGCCGCTCGCTATTATGGCGTACGACGGTTTGACTTGCACCTCCTCACTGGTGGTCGTGTCGGTGATCATGAGCGAGGCGCGGACGCCTACGATGGCACTGTCGGGCATCTCCTCGACGGTGAGCGATTCAAATGAGTCGAATCGCACAGAGTACGGGCCGAGCTCCTTAACCTCACCCCGCTTCATCTTGATTTTCGGGCTGGCCTGACTGCTTGAGTCACCGTCAGCAACATTGAGCATCTGAGTAGAAGGCTGCTGACGCTCGATCTCACGTTCCAGGTGCGCGCTGCTTCCGACATACATGTATAGATCGTGGGTCAATCCAGGCTTAACCTCAGGGTCGACCGACCATTGAATGTTTCCCGGCGAAGATGTCGCCACCATAGGATAAACAACCGGCTCCATGATGAATGGACGGCTGTCAGGGTCGTCGGTGCGCTGGAACGCAATTTTGTAGCGCTGCTCGCCAGGGCGGTCGATGTTCGACAGGGTCATCCCCAAATAGGTCGCCGTCCAACCGTCGTCGATCGGCTTGGGCTGATTCAAGTCAAGCTTGAACATGTTCACTTTCTGGA